>JACMRQ010000281.1 GCA_014376355.1 Arcicella sp.
ACTTCTGGCGACTGCGTCGCTCATCTTTTTTTTGTTATTTCTTTGCTTAAAGTATTCTTTTCGAGCCAGATATCGTAATCTTTCTTTTTCGCGCTTTTTTTCGCGTTCAATTTCAATTAAGTCTAATTGTAGTTTCATATCATTAAACTTATTAAGTATTACTTGCATACTCGTTTCAACAGTAGTTGATGTTATAGTTGTTATACTAGTCATTATTACTCTTTACCTTATAAAATCACTAAAAAAAATTATTTTTTATTTTTGTAATTTTGACTGTATTCGCGCAATTACAAAAATAAAAATAAAAAATAAATAACCTTAGGAATATCTGAGGTAAAAAGAATATATAATGGATACCCATACCTATTGCAAAAAACAGAGGGCCTTCGCGTGGGCAAAATATTATGAAGAAATTAATAACGGTGTTGTTGTTGCTAACTCTATCAATAACTTAATGAAAGGTATTGACATTCCTCAACATATTACGACTGAATTTATTACGATGGCCGATGAACTAAAAAAAATGTATACGTGTCCTGATTGTTTTGAATTTGTAAATAAAGAAACAATTCAAATTACCTATTGCGGACACATATATTGCAAACCCTGTTTAGACCACATAAAAACTAATATGAAAAAATGCGCCATTTGCAGAAAGACTATTTAAACGCAAATAACCTTAGTAATCCCTGATGTAAA
Source organism: Arcicella sp. (assembly GCA_014376355.1). Taxonomy (GTDB): domain Bacteria; phylum Bacteroidota; class Bacteroidia; order Cytophagales; family Spirosomataceae; genus Arcicella. The sequence continues at coordinate 700 of JACMRQ010000281.1, forward strand.
AAGCCTTGGACCGGTTTCTCTTTAAGAATCAGGTGAGTCGTATTGAAAATAGTACTTGTGGTCACCAACCAATTTGTGGTGCTTACGTCTATCCATACAAATTTTACATCTGACTATATACATTTCCTCTTTTTTTGATAACATTGATTCGCAAGTCTTCTCTATGCATTTTCTGAAGTCCCTTTGTTTCCAAAGATACTCGTGATATCCCTGTATATTATAATGACGTTCGCTGAAGTCATACAAACGCTCACCCGCAAGTACGAATTTTGTCTTGAACCGATTCAAATGTTTAGTTGATTTCAAATGCTGTTCCCAATTCTCATTAGGACAATGAAAACAACACAGGTCGCAGTTTTTTCGTGTAGCCGGATTATATTCCATTTATTATTTACGTATATTTTAATTTTCAAAAATTGAACGCCTTGGATTTTCTTAAGGGCGTGCGCTTTCTTTGGAAAGTTAAAATCTACGTAAAGAATAAAGAATGCCCCAAACGATTACTGAATACTTGGATTCCATTGGAGTTATATGGCAACCGATTAACCTTAAAAATAAAGTTCCTCAGGCTGTAAATTCTCCTATTCATAGTTATATGCCTAAAAGCAATGATTACAAGAATATCAGCGTTGAAGAATTTAAGAAAAGACAAAGGGTTATTAATACTGATTACATAGCGATATGTACTGATAAAGTCTCTCAATTTGATATTGATTTACCTGACTTTCCATTTGAAATTAATGCGCCTTACTTCCTCAGCATCACTAAAAAATTGAAGCACTACTTCATTAAACTTGATTCCATTGAAAAAAATAGATTGACCCCAAAAGGCGGAGATATACTTTGTGGGCAATGGTCGTTTTGTAAGAGAGATTCCATTGTTTATAACGCAGAAATTACTATTCCTGTAGTCTCAAATTCGATATTTCAACCTAGGGATCTTGATAAATTAAAACAAGTGCTTAAAGAACTTAAGCATAATGGGGTAAATGGTAATATGTCATATGATGAATGGATTAAAGTTATGTTTGCAGTGTATAATACTGCCTTTGAAAATTGTTTGAAACACGATGCCGCAGTTGAATTGTGCATTGATTTTTCGAGGGACAGTCCTATGTTCGATGAAAAGGCTAAGAAAATATTGAATGATTTGAGTTATAAACCGAATGGTATGAAGATTGGTTCGTTGATTGATTTGTTGTGTAAAGTTAAAGGTATTGAAAAAACTAAAAAAGTAGAAGAAGAGTATATTTTTGATGATGATGTTTTTGGTGATGCTCCGGTTGAAAACTCTAAAAAGAAAAAACAATCAAAAACAAATGCCTTACAAATTGTAGAATCGTCTGATACATATAAATCTTGGAAATACGAATTTGAAGAAAACTACAAGTTCTTCTTTGTAAAACACACAGACCTTTATGCGTGTGATTTCTATTCAGAAGTTATGAAAATGTATTCTAGTCCTAAAGGTTTAATAGATAAAAATTTAATAAATCCAGATATGATGGACATCTTTAAGAAATGTGAAAAAATAGACGATAATATCGTTTCATACGTCGATGCGTGGGTTTATTCAAAGGATAAGAAATCATATAACAAATTCGATTTCTTGCCGTATCCCGTTGAATGCCCAGAAAACATCTACAACACTTACACACCAATGGATACTCCTGTGTCTGATCTTGATGTCAATTCAATGAAACTTGTCGAAAACAACTTCAACGAGTTCATTAGACATATCGGTGAGAACGACGATGCTTGTTATCATTACATCATACAATGGCTTGCACATTTAATTCAGTCCCCTGGAGTGAAACCTGGTGTTTGTATTGTATTCAGTTCAGACGAAGGTTGTGGAAAAGGTTTGTTGTTTCAATTCATTGAGAAACTCATTCATAAGTACGCGTTTAAATGCGGAGACATTGACCAAATACTAGGCAAGTTTAATAGTAATGTGTCAAGGAAATTGTGTGTAATGATGGATGAAGTGAGTCCTACGCAATTGTTTGGGAAATCTTCTCGTTTGAAAAATTTGATTACCGAAGATAAGATAGACTTGGAACGCAAGGGTGAGAATCAATTTCAAGA
>JACMRQ010000282.1 GCA_014376355.1 Arcicella sp.
AACAAGAGTAGTTCAGAAAAGTCTTGTAACTTACCTTAAATTTAATCATAAATAAAATGAAACGCAGAGATTTTATTCAGAAAACGGCTTTAGTGAGTTCCTCAGCCTTTATATTACCAAATATTGTCTTTGGTAAACAAGTAGAAGACAAAAAAGTTCGATTGGGTTTTATTGGTGTGGGACTCAGAGGGCGCAATCATCTGGAACAAGCCCTATTTAGAGATGATGTAGAGGTGAGTGCTATCTGCGATATTGACGATAATTCAATTAATGAAGCGTTAAGTTTAATAAAATTAAAAGGTAAAAAAGAACCTGTAATTTATAAGAATGGTGACCATGATTTTGAAAATATGGTTAAACGAGATGATTTAGACGGAATTATTATTGCCACGCCATGGGAATTACATGTTCCGATGGCATTAGTATCGATGAAAGCAGGAAAATATACGGCTGTTGAAGTCTCGGCAACTGTGAAACTTCAAGAATCTTGGGATTTAGTTAATATGTACGAAAAGACGGGTTCTCACTGCATGATATTAGAAAATGTTTGTTATCGTCGTGATGTGATGGCAGTTTTGAATATGGTGCGCCAAAATATGTTTGGCGAATTAGTACATACCCAATGTGGATATCAACATGATTTGCGAGAAGTAAAATTTAATGATGGTAAAAAAGCATATGGCGGAGGCGTTGAATTTGGAGAAAAAGGATTTTCAGAAGCAAAATGGAGAACGCAACACTCAGTAGATAGAAACGGAGATTTATATCCAACGCATGGGTTGGGACCTGTTGCGGAAATGTTGAATATTAATCGAGGCAATCAGTTTTTATATTTAACCTCGATTGCTTCACAGGGTGTTGGATTGCATAATTATATTGTAAAAAATGGTGGCGAAAACCATCCCAATGCTAAAGTTAAATTCAAATTGGGCGATGTGGTTACTACCAATATTAAATGTGCTAATGGGCAAACCATTATGATTTCGCATGACACCAATTTACCCCGTCCTTATTCTTTAGGTTTCCGTGTACAGGGTACTAATGGACTTTGGATGAATGACGGCAATCATATTTATTTAGAAGGAATAAGTAAAAAGCCTCATACTTGGGATGATTTCAAGGAATATCAGGATAAATATGACCATCCACTTTGGAAAAATCATGCTTCCAATGCAGAGAAAGCTGGACATGGAGGTATTGATTATTTTGTGCTGAGAGCATTTATTGAATCAATTAAGCGTAAAGTTGCCCCTCCGATTGATGTGTATGATGCAGCGGCTTGGTCGGCGATTAGTCCACTTTCGGAAGAATCGATTGCCAAAGGTTCAGTTCCTGTAAAAATTCCAGATTTCACTCGTGGTAAATGGAAGACGAATAAACCGATATTTGCTTTAGGAGATGAGTATTGAGAAACTTGTACTAATTTTACGTAATTTATTGTCGAAACTTAATGAATAAAATAATAAAGGTTTCAACGCCAGGAAGAATTTGCTTATTTGGTGAACATCAAGATTATTTAGGATTACCCGTCATTGCCGCTGCCATTTCAAGGAGAGTCAATATTACTGGGCATATTCTAAATGATTCAAAAGCCATAATCCATTTACCAGATATAAGACGAAAATTATCATTCGATATTTATCCAGAAATGCCATACGTTCATAAGAGAGATTATTTTCGTTCAGCTTTGAATATTTTACAAAGAGACGGATACACTTTTAAATATGGCGTTGAGTGTAGGGTTCTAAGTAATATTCCAATTAATTCCGGTACTTCAAGTTCATCGGCATTATTGGCAAATTGGATACACTTTTTATCAAGAATTGCTGATATACCAAGAATACTTACACCAGTAGAAATTGCTGAGATTGCATATCGAGCGGAGGTAGTAGAATTTAAGGAAGCTGGTGGGATGATGGATCATTATTCTACGGCTTGTGGAAATATTATTTATTTACAATCCGTACCTATAATCAAAGTAGAACATTTGAAACCAAAATTAGGAACGTTTGTTTTAGGCGATTCTCAGGAGCCAAAAGATACTGTTGGTTTAATTAGAAGAGTGAAAGGCGGAGTGTTGCGGGCGGTCGAGAAAATAAAAAATGAATTTCCAGCCTTTTCACTGTTTACAGCAAATTTAAATAGTTTAAGTGATTTTAAAGATTTTCTAACTTTTGAAGAACAAGAATTAATTTCTGGAAATATTGATAATCATCGAATTTTGAATGAAGCGTTAATAATACTCAAAACGGAAAATTTTGATGATAATAAATTAGGAGAATTATTAAATCAACATCAATTTCATTTAAAAGGAAATCTTAAAATTTCAACGCCAAAAATTGATAGAATGATTCAAGCAGGTTTGGATGCAGGTGCTTTAGGTGGTAAAATTAATGGTTCGGGCGGAGGAGGTTGTATGTTTGTATATGCACCCGAAAATCCTGAGAAAGTTGCAAAAGCCATCGAAAGCCAAGGAGGAAAATCATATATTATTAAGGTTGATGAAGGAACGAGAGTAGAAAATAATTGATAGATAATATTTAATAAATAATAGTTTTTTTAGAACGAATTAAAATAATAAATGGCAAAATTATTAATCATGGCGGGTGGAATGTCGTCACGAATGAAAAAAGTAGAAGGTTCAGAAGCACTTGATTCTACCTTAGTTGAACAAGCAAATACACTTCCAAAAGGGATGATTGGCGTAGGAAAAGATGGTCGTCCATTTATGGATTATCTCATTTATAATGCTTACAAGGCAAATTATAATGAAGTTTTGATACTAAAAAATCCAAAGGATAACGTAACCAAACCTTATTACGACAAATTAGAAGCGGATGGAAAAGCATGGGGAATGAAGTTCTTATATGCTACCCAAACAATTTCTCCCGACCGTGAAAAACCCGCAGGAACAGCCGATGCTATTCAACAAGCCTTGGAACAAACACCCCAATGGAAAGGGGAACGATTTACAGTTTGTAATTCAGATAATTTATATTCGATAAATGTTTTGAAATTATTGAGTGAAAATCCAGTACAAAATGCGGTTGTTTCCTATGAAAGTATTGCCTTGGGCGTTGAGCCTGAACGGGTGAAATCATTTGCCGTAATAAAAGCCGATGCGGATAATTATTTAATTGAGATTATTGAAAAACCCAATGATGAGCAAATAGAAGCTGCTCGAGATTCAGGAGGAAAGATTGGTGTTAATATGAACGTTTTCCATTTTAATTACGATGATATTTTGAAGTACGTTCGTGAAGAACCTTTTAATCCTGTTAGAAATGAAAGAGAATTACCAACGGCAGTCATGAAAATGGCAAGTGAAAATCCGAGAAAAGTAATTACAGTTGCCGTTGAAGAAAATGTTCCTGATTTAACTTCAAAAGGAGATATAAGCATTGTTCAGAAATATTTAGTAGATACTTTTGGTGATTTTTAATTTTATATTGTCCTAACTATATCCCCTCAATAAACGTTATCAGTTTGTTGAGGGATTTTTTTAACTTTGTAGATAATTTGCTTATTCCTTAAATCATTTATGTCAGACAACAATTCACAATTCATAAACCTTATCGAAAACGGAAACCGTTATGCCAATTCATTAACGGAATATTCACGTAGGAAAACCATAACAGTTAATATTGGAGATATACCCATGGGTTCAGATTTTCCCATCAGAGTACAATCCATGACAACGATTGACACAATGGATACTTTAGGTTCGGTTGAGCAAACAATTCGAATGATTGAATCTGGATGTGAATATGTTCGAATCACTGCCCCATCCGTAAAAGAAGCCCAAAATTTAGAGATTATTCGTAAAGAATTAAGAATTAGAGGTTACAACGTACCCTTAGTTGCCGATATTCACTTCACACCCAATGCTGCGGAATTAGCCGCTCGTTTAGTTGAAAAGGTGAGAATTAATCCAGGGAATTATGCGGATAAAAAGCGTTTTGAAAATATTGATTATACAGAGGCAAGTTACAGAGATGAGTTAGATAGAATTCGTGCAAAGTTTTTGCCTTTGGTAAATATTTGTAAAGAATATGGTACAGCGATGCGAATTGGAACAAATCATGGTTCTTTGAGTGATAGAATTTTGAGTCGTTACGGAGACACACCGCTCGGAATGGTTGAATCTGCTTTAGAATTTCTAAGGATTTGTGAGGATGAAAATTATTATAATATCGTTCTGTCAATGAAAGCCTCAAACACTCAAGTCATGGTGGAGGCTTATCGTTTGTTATGTAAAAAACTACATGACGAAGGGTTAAAAGCATACCCCTTACATTTAGGCGTAACAGAAGCCGGAGAAGGCGAAGACGGTAGGATTAAATCAGCCGTTGGAATTGGAACATTATTAGAAGATGGTTTAGGAGATACAGTTAGAGTAAGTTTAACCGAAGACCCAGAATTTGAAGCACCAGTTGCCAGAGCTTTAATTGATAGATATACAAAGAGGAGGGATGAATCAAATCCAATTCCAACTTTCACTTATAACTCATCATTCATAACTCATAACTCATCAGATTCTCCCATAAATCCTTTTCAATATCACCGACGACAAACGCACGAAGTTGCCAATTTTGGTGGGCATAATGTCCCAAGGGTTATTGCCGATTATTCACAAATTGAAATTATTGAACATGATGATTTAAAATCAGTTGGACATTATTATATTCCATTGCCTGATAAATGGACGATGAATGATTTAGGAGCTGATTATATTTATACGGGTAAAAATCCTGCAAAATATATGCTTCCTATGGGTTTAAGAGAAATTTTAGATTTTGATGTTTGGAATCAAGCGGAGGATAAAATTAATAAATATCCTTTATTGAACATTGAGCAATTTAAACAAGTTGTAATTAAACATGATGCTTTGAATTTTGTAAAACTGGCATTTGCTGATTTATCCATTGATTTAATAGAAGAATTAAAAAGACCACAAAATCAAAATATAGTATTTTGTATTGAAACGGAGAATACTCACGCCATGCCAGAATTGAGAAGAATATTTTTTGAATTTATTAATAATCAAATTACTACACCCGTCGTTATTGTCAGAAAATATGAAGTACTACCACAATCTGATTTTCAACTTTTTTCGGCAACTGATTGTGGAGGCTTATTAATTGATGGATTTGGGGATGGAATCATGTTGAAATTACCTGATTATTCAAATAAATCTAAACTTTTAGATTTATCAAAAAGTTTCAACTCTACAGCCTTCGGAATTTTGCAAGCTGCTCGAACACGGATGAGTAAGACCGAATATATTTCGTGTCCATCATGTGGAAGAACCCTTTTTGATTTACAAGAAACTACTGCCTTGATTCGGAAAAGAACGGAACATTTAAAAGGTGTAAAAATTGGAATTATGGGTTGTATTGTGAACGGACCTGGAGAAATGGCAGATGCTGATTATGGATATGTGGGAGTGGGAAAAGATAAAATTGCTTTATACAGAGGGCAGAATGTAATAAAAAAGTCTGTACATTCAGATAATGCAGTGAATGAGTTGATTGATATAATTAAAGAAGATGGAGTGTGGTTTGAACCTAAAATTTAGAACAGTTATAACTTGTTTATAAACAGATAAATAAAATGTCAAAATTAAAAGAGCAATTTAAATTAGGTGAGGCATTCAGCTATTTTTTCAGAATTTTTGGAAAATCTGATCCCTCAAAACCGACAAATTTTAACATTAAGACGATGCACTTTATCAATAAAATATCAATTCTGATGTTTTTGATGTGTATTTGTGTAATGATTTACAGGGCGTTTTTTAGATAGAATTCTCTATTATGAACATCGAAGAATTTAGAGAACATTGTATTTCTAAAAAAGGCGTAACAGAGGAATTACCATTTGGACCAGATATTTTGGTTTACAAAGTAATGGGAAAAATGTTTGCTTTAACCCCTTTGGTGTCCGATATTTTCAGCGTGAGTTTAAAATGTAATCCTTCAAAAGCCATTGAGTTGAGGGACGAATTTAGTTATATAGCAGGTGCTTATCACATGAGCAAAATACATTGGAATACAGTTAACTGCATTCTTGCACCAACTAAACAATTAAAAGAACTAACTGACCATTCTTTTGATTTGGTTATTGCAGGTTTTTCTAAAAAAATGAAAATAGAATTTGATAATTTACTTGAGTAAATAAAAACACCTTCTTTTTTAATTTTGAAATTAACAATTTAAATTTTATTAAATTTCTATGGAGTGGTTACTTTTACTTTTCTTCTTGCCTTTTATTGTAACCTTGATGTTTTTCAATTGGTTAGAGGAGAAATTTTATAGTTTTCGAGACGTTGAAAAACTAGTAGAAGGAGAAATTTTATTATCAGAAAAAAAATATCTGGAAGCTCAGATTTTCTTTACCGAAAAGTTGAAGTTATTTCCAAAATCATCAAAAGCCTATTATTTTAGAGGAAAAGTGAATTTGGCTTTAGAAAATTATTTCTCTGCATTGTATGATATTGAGCAATCTATTTCTTTCGATCATACGGTTGCTGAATGTTTTGTGCTGAAAGGAAAAATACTATTTAGATTAAACGAATTTGACAAAGCCTTTTTAGAGTTCGACAAAGCTGATTGGTTTTATCGAAGTGGAAACGCTGAAACTTTAAGGTGGAGGGGAATGTCTCGGTATTTAATTGGTCAAGTTGATAATGCAATTGAAGACTTTAAAAGAGCAGTTGAATTAGGAGATGAGGATGCCGATTTTATACTTAAAACTAAATTTGAATATATGCGTAAATAATCAATGCAAACCTTTATATAGTTTGCATTGATTATGACAAAAGGGATATAATTTATTTCCCCTTTAATGACCACTGAGTTGCCGTTGCCAGAGCATTTTTATCAGAGGTGCTTGATTTGACCCAATTGCTTAGAAATAAATAAGATGTCTTATCTGTCTTTACCCCAATTAATTTATTTAAAACAACCATTGCTTTTGCGGGCTGATTTTCTCTGAAAAACGCTTTGCTTTCTTCTCTCCAAACTCTTCCATCAATAGAGTTTTTATCAATACCCAATTTCGCTAAATTTGACCTAACTGTATTTATTTTTATTGTAGAATATCTCATTCCACGACTACTATATAATGAATACATAATGATATTCTCGGCTGTTTGATTAACCAATTTCTTATCATTTTTTGCATAAAAATCATTCAAATTATTCATCATTGCCTTGAAAATTTCATTTTCGTCATCAATTACTACTTTCTGTAAGAGTAAAAAGTTAGTATTGTTTCCGTATTGTGATTTTGGTATTTTCTTAGCGTAAGCATTCATCGCAGACATATTATCAATCGTATCACGCATAACTCTCGAAATTAAACCATACTCTATTAAGAAATTTGTTTCCCGATTTCCATTCCTGTAACTCGCTTTATAAGCGGATGTTCTTTGTGATGGATTCAAGGCTTTCGTTCCTGCTTCAATCAATACCTGTCCAGAATTATTGTTTTCACCTAAAATACTGATGTGTATTAATTTTACCTCTTTATCAAAAAATAGGAGGGTAGGAGTGGATAAAATATACAAATCTTGTTTTTTCAAAAAAGCCGAACCTTCTGGTGTAGTAATATCTAATTTGTATGAAATGAAATTTTGATTATAATAATTTCCCACCTGCTGGAGCTCAAAAGTTGGTTTAAAAGCACTACAAACATGACAAGTTGGGGCATACACTTCTAAAAAAACATTTTTGTTTTGTGCTTTTGCTAAATCAAAAACGGTTCTAAGATTTCCAGTTTGTAAAAAAGCAGTTCCTTTTTGAGCGTTTATTTTGCTAATAAAGGATAAAATTAGAAAAATGATTAGGTATTTTTTCATGGAATATGTTTTTTGTTTCTACTGTTGAATGCAAAAATATGCCAACTTCTTTTAAAGAAATTGGCATTAACAATTATTAACAGAAAATTCTATTGTTGTTCAGCAGCTTTTATTTCCTCTCTCAAATCTTTTGTCATCGTTTTACAAAGAGTTTCAATAAGTTGACCCGTTTTATGATCACCCGTTGCTCGTTCCAATGTATCTCCAATACTGCCTATAACCTCAATATAAAAACGTTTCATATCAAAAACCTCCATGTCTTTCGTCCATAGTGGCAAAGCCATTAAGCCTTTATTATAATTATCCCAAACGCCAATAAATATAGATTTTGTCTCTTCAATCCCTTCGTTGGGGTTTTCAGTTGCCGACCATGAGATTTGTTCTGGAATATTATCGTCGTCTAATAAAATTTTAAAATTAATTTCTGAATGCTTCATAAAATACTTTTGCAATTTAATGGAATTGATTCCGTTTTAAACTACAAAATTAATTGATTATTTTCTGATTTGACGTATCCAATCGTAAAAGATAAATACTATCTTTGCGTCCCAAATTATTTAACAAATGTTTGTAGAAATAAATCTGTATTAATAATGACTTATCAAGAAACAATTGAATACCTCTATCAACAACTTCCTGTTTTTCATAGAATTGGGAAACAGGCATTTAAGGCAGATTTGTATAATACAATAAAACTTTGTGAACATCTTGATAATCCACATCAAAAATTTAAAACTATTCACATTGCAGGAACGAATGGAAAAGGTAGTTCTTCTCATTTTATAGCTTCCATTTTGCAAAGTGCGGGCTATAAAACTGGACTT
>JACMRQ010000031.1 GCA_014376355.1 Arcicella sp.
CTGCTTGTCCCAACCAAGCGATGAGCTCTTGTTCTACTATGACCATAAATGGGATAAATGCCGTTTGCGGATGTGACAGTAAAGAATACAGTTTATTTACCGGACAAGGTACTTTACAATATCCAATGAAACAATATCGTGTAGAAGTTAATGGGAATGTACTCCGAGTTTATAATTAAGCAATTAATTGATTGTCTAAAATTCTTCATTCGAATCGATATACTTCACATGATTTCCGTTTTAATACCAATCTTATTTTAAATTTATTTCAAACTGGTGAAGAAAAAAAATCCGAAACGTTTAAAAACTTTTCGGATTTTTTAAAATGATGACAAAGCGCTTGCTTTATGAAGGAAATATTAAATTCTGAGTTACAATTTTGAATTATTTTTTTTGTCAAAAGTATATATAATACCAAAAAGGCTTCTGATAATAACATCATCTTCAATCCTAAATTCTGGTGCCAGTTCGAAAATTATCGCTATTTTTTTAAAATCTTTTAAAGGAAAAATTTCTAATACAGTTGGAATAACAAAGGAAATTACACAAAAAAATCCAGTGTTTTGCAACACTGGATTTCTAAACTAACTAACTGATAAATGCTAAAACCTCAACGTCAATCCCACCAAGAAATTAATTCCCGCTTGTGGGTAATAATACGGATAGATGTCATACATATATCCGTTAGAAACATATTTTTTATCTAAAAAGTTATTCACTAAACCGGTCAACACAATTTCTTTGAAGATGGTTTTAGGTTTAAAAGTGTAGGCAACATTCAAATCATTCACAAAGTAATCTGCCAACTTTGCAGCCGGCAATTCAATGTTGTTCATGTATTGTTCCCCAACGAATTTCTGTAACCATGAAACATGAAGATTTTCAATAGGGGTGTAAACCAAAATATTCCCTGCAATAATTGATGGTGAATATGCGATTTCAGTAGTTCCGTAATCCTGACCTTCGACTGCTAAATCAATATTTTTATTAGCACTCAACGTAAAATTTGGACGAATAATCAATTGGTCTGTCAAAGCTATTGTAGCATCAACTTCCAGTCCTAAACGGTAGCTTTTCTCGCTGTTAGAACGTATTGGAGCACCTACATCATCTAAACTTCCTGTCAAAATCAATTGATCTTTATAGGCCATATAATACACATTTGAATTGAATTGTACTTTCTCCGCAACATACCTCCACCCCAATTCAAAGTCATTCAGTTTCTCTGGCTTTACGTTTCCGCCTTCATAATCACTCCTATTCGGTTCGCGATTGGCTCTGGCGTATGACAAATACACGGAATTTCCAGAATTGATTGTGTAGGTTAATCCTGTTTTAGGGTTGAAGAAATTAAAAGTATCATCCACAACTGTCGGCTGAATGCCGTTTGCATTATAATTAACGGATCGGAATTGTAAATCTCCAAATAAGCTCAATTGTTCCATGATTTGGTAATTGGCTTTCGCAAAAATATTCCCTTCGGTTTTATTGGCATAATCATCATAATAGCGATCTCCCAATTCACTCTGAGAAGCATTTCGTGCCCAAATCACTTTTCCAAAATGGTCGCCTTCATATTTGTTCCAACCACCACCAAAAATCACATCCAGATTTTCATCCTTATAATTAGCAGAAAAAGTAGTTCCGTAGAAATCATTTTCTAACCATTTCTGACGCACTAAATCCGTTATTGTAACTGCGCCAGCAGGCTGTAATCCATAGTCAGCAAAATCAGCGTCTTCCTTGTAATTTTCAAAAAAGCCTTGTCCTTTCGTATAATGCAACGCAAAATTAGTA
>JACMRQ010000283.1 GCA_014376355.1 Arcicella sp.
TAAAAGCTGAATTCTTTAAGGAAATTAAAGGTATTTTTGTTTTTAACATCAATATTTTTACTGATTTTATTGAGCAGAAAGAATTTTTGGACGATAGTTACACCAAATTTGCGAATAAAATTGGAATAACAATCGGTGGAAAATTTTTACGCCAACGAAATGAAGTCTCTTTAGTGTGGCCTTATAAAGATTGCATATTGGAAGGAGGACAAAGCCGTGAAGAAGATTCTCGCAAAGAGATTTTTTTTAACGAATTACTGTCCCAAGATGAAATAACGCAACTTTTAGAGCCAAAGGTTGTAACTAATGTAAAGTATTTTGGTGATACTCAAGAACTTATCCCTACTTCTAATTTACTCATCAAAGGCAATAATCTATTAGCCTTACACAGCCTCAAAAAGAAGTTTACAGGAAAAGTAAAACTAATTTATATTGACCCTCCATATAATACTGGAAATGATGGTTTCCGCTATAATGATTCATTTAACCATTCTTCATGGCTGACTTTTATGAAGAATAGGTTAGAAATAGCAAAGACATTATTGAGTGATGATGGAAGTATATGGATGAACGTAGATGATAGAGAAGCCCATTATTTAAAGGTGCTTGGAGATGGTATTTTTGGAAGAGATAACTTTATTGCAAATGTTATTTGGCAAAAGAAGTTTGCTCCTCAAAATGATGCAAAGTTTTTTTCTGACAACCATGACCATATTTTAGTTTTTAGTAAAAATATCAAGACTTTTAAGATGAACTTACTTCCTCGAACAGAGGAAATGGATAATAGGTATAAAAATCCTGATAAAGACTATCGAGGAATATGGACTTCTGATAATTTATTAGTAAAAACATACTCGGCTTCTTACGACTATCCAATTACGAATCCAGTTGGTAGAGTCATTAACCCTCCAAATGGGAGTTGCTGGCGTGTTTCAAAAGAAAAATTTGAGCAACTTAAAGTAGATAATAGAATTTGGTTTGGAGAAGATGGAAGCAATGTACCACGCTTAAAACGATTTCTAACAGAAGTAAAACAAGGTATGACTCCTGTTACGATATGGAGCTATTCAGATGCGGGTCATAATCAAGATGCGAGAAGAGAATTGTTTGAATTAGGAGATAATTTATTTAAAACACCTAAACCCGAAAAGCTCTTACAAAAAATCATATTAATCGGTTCAAATGAATCAGATATAGTATTAGATTTTTTCTCAGGAAGTGGTACAACAGCAGCAGTTGCCCACAAAATGAAAAGACAATATATTGGGGTTGAGCAAATGGATTATATTGAAACAGTAACGGCAGAAAGACTTAATAAAGTGATTAAAGGTGAGCAGGGAGGAGTTTCAAAAGCCGTCAATTGGCAAGGAGGTGGCAGTTTCGTCTATTTAGAACTCAAAAAGCATAATGAAAATTTTGTAGAAAAAATTAGAGATGCAGAGAATTCCGAAGCGTTATTAAAGATTTGGGAGGATATGAAAGAAAAGTCTTTTCTGAATTACAATGTTGATATAAAAAAGCAAGATGCGAATATTGAGGATTTTAAAACATTTACCCTCGAAATTCAGAAACAGCATTTGGTGACATTATTAGACAAAAATCAGTTGTACGTTTCTATGTCAAATATGAATGACATTGATTGTGGGGTTACAGAGGAAGAGAGGACTTTAACTAAAACGTTTTACCAAAATGACTAATAAAGATAAACCATTTTTATACGATACACTTGCAACAGAAGTTGGTAAAAACAACATTAAACGTATTAGTTTACCAATTGCTCTTACCGATAATTTAAACCCCAATTTTGGAATACGCCCTTACCAAAAGGAAGCATTTCAACGTTTTATAGCATTTGAAAAGGAAGATTTTGAAGGAAAGCCTTCCATACCTTACCATCTACTTTTCAATATGGCAACTGGAAGCGGCAAAACCTTGATTATGGCGGGATTGATATTGTATTTGTACGAAAAAGGACACCGTAATTTCTTGTTTTTTGTTCATAGCAATACGATTATTCAAAAGACAAAAGATAATTTCTTGAATAGTTTATCAAGCAAATATTTGTTCAATAATAAAATCATTTTCGACAATAAAGAAGTTGTACTAAAAGAGGTTCTTAATTTTGAAGATGCTGATAATGAGAATATTAATATTTGTTTTACTTCAATTCAACAACTACATTCTAATCTTAATAATGCAAAAGAAGGAAGTTTAACGTATGAAGATTTTAAGGATAAAAGGATAGTTTTGATTGCCGATGAAGCCCATCATTTTAATGTTTCAACGCAAAGTAAATTGAATTTTGATGGGAATTGGGAAGAAACAATCTTGAAAATATTTAAACAGAATCTTGATAATTATCTCTTAGAATTTACGGCTACTTTGGATTATGAAGATAAAAAAATCTTAGAAAAATATACGGATAAAGTTATTTTCAAATATGACTTGTATCAGTTTAGAAAGGATAAATATTCCAAAGAAATTGACTTGATACGTTCTTATTTTGATGAAAAAGAGCGGATGTTGCAAGCGGTTTTATTGAATCAATATCGTCAAGAATTAGCCTCGAAACATGGTATAAATCTAAAACCTGTGATACTTTTTAAGGCTAAACGAACGGTAGCGGAATCGGAACTTAACAAAGTGAAATTTCATAAGTTAGTTGATAATCTTAGTGCGGAAGAAATAGAGCGAGTTTTAACGGATTCTACCGTTGATATTGTTAAAAAGGCGGAGCAGTTTTTTGACCAACAGGGAATTTCTTATGCTATTTTGGCTTCAAGAATACAATCAAATTTCAAAGAAGAAAATTGTATTAGTGCTAATTCAGAGGGTGAAGCAGAAGTTAATCAACTGAAATTAAACACATTAGAAGATGATAGCAACCCAATTAGAGCAGTTTTTGCAGTGCAGAAACTTAATGAAGGTTGGGATGTTTTGAACCTCTTTGATATTGTCAGGCTTTACGAAGACCGAGATGGAGCGGATAAAAAAGGGAAGTTAGGAAAAACGACTTTGGGAGAAGCTCAATTGATTGGTAGAGGGGCAAGATATTTTCCATTTTCATTGAATGGCGAAGATAAATATACCCGTAAATATGACAGAGATGCTGACAACGACTTGAAGATATTGGAGCAACTTTACTATCATACCAAAGAAGACAGTCGATATATTTCTGAAATAAAAAGAGCCTTAGTTGATTCTGGAATTTATGATGATGATGAAGGTTTGATAACAAAAGAATTAAAGTTAAAAGAGTCATTTAAACAAAGTGATTTTTATAAAAAAGGAGTAGTGTTCTTGAATGATAAAGTAATTAGAGAATATCGAAATATTTATTCTCTTGAAGATTTTGGGGTTGGGAAAAAGGACGTTGTTTATATGTTATCATCGGGTGTTGGGAAAAGAACAAATACTGATGATGAATTGGAACAAGAAATGGATGTCTTGGGAAGTAATACTATTTCAGTAAGCTCGATACCTTTTAATATTACTCGATATGCTTTAACAACTAATCAGTTTTACTATTTTGATTCCATCAATAAGTATTTCCGTAATGTAAAATCAAGCAAAGAATTCATCATTAACAAGGAATATTTAGGGGGGTTGTCAATTCAATTTCGTGGAACATCAGTCAGAAGAACGACTCTTACAAATCAAGATTATCTCAATGGTGTTATTCATTTATTGAAAACTATTGAGGAGCAAATGAAGGCTAAAATTACGATTTTTGAGGGTACAACAGCATTTAAAGCCTATCCTTTAAGAGACAGTTTTAAAGATAAAAGTCTTAGAATACCTAAAACAGATAATAACCGAATTGAGGGACAACAGCAAATGTTATCGGACAAGGATTGGTATGCTTATAACGCTAATTATGGAACTCCTGAAGAGACGGCTTTTGTAGAAATGTTCATTGGTAAATTTCCACAGTTCAAGGAGAAATACGAAGATGTTTATCTGATAAGAAATGAGCGTTCCGTTAAAATTTATGACCCAGAAGGCAGAGCGTTTGAACCAGACTTTCTTTTATTTGTCAAACAGAAGGAAAGTGAAGAACTTACTTATCAGATTTTTATTGAGCCAAAAGGTAGTGGTTATGCTCCGTTAGATCAATGGAAAGAGGATTTTCTGAAAGAATTAAGAACAAATAAACAGACTATTGAATTTAATACAGACCATTACTTGATTACGGGTTTACCTTTTTACACAAAAATAATTGAAAATGACTTTAAAAAAGAAATGGACAGTTTATTAGATTTATAAGAAAATTTAGCAAATTTGATAGTCTCTAAAACTGGATACGGTGTGGCGAGTTTTAGAGATTTTTCAGTCTTTTGCGTACAACTCATTTTGTGACGCACTGCGTCACAAAATGAATAGCTAAACCTTAATCAACCTCAGTAAATCCTCTTCCTTCGGTAATTCTACTTGATATTTACTCACGAATACCTGATTGTCCATCCCTGCGGTGGCGTACAAAACTTTGGTATTTGAGCCTTTTTCAGTACACAAGATTATCCCAATCGGTGGGTTGTCGGTGGCTTGCATTACTTCGTGTTTGTAGTAGTTTAAGTAAAAATTCATTTGTCCAGAATCGCTGTGTTTGAATTTTCGTACTTTCAAATCAATGAGAACATGGCATTTTAGGATTCTGTGATAGAATACTAAGTCTATTTTATCATGTTCACCGTCAACGGTAATGCGTTTTTGTCGCCCTTCAAAACAAAACCCAGTTCCTAATTCTTGTAAGAAATGTTGTATTTTATCAAGTAAGGCACTCTCCAAATCATTTTCAGAATACTTTGTAAGTTCTTCAAATCCCGTGAATTCGAGAATATAAGGGTCTTTTATGGTATCCTCAATGGTTTCAATTTCAGCCTTCAGATTGTTAAGGAGGGCTTCTTTATCGGTAGAAAGACCCAGTCGCTCAATTAATAAACTGTTAATTTGTCTTTCTAAAAATCGAGCTTCCCACTGTCCTTTAATCGCTTCTTTTTCATAAAATGCCCGTTTCAGAGGTTCTTTAATCCGCATAAGTGCTATGAAATGACGGAAAGAGAAGTTCGCAAGTAAATTTTCGGGAGTTAGTTTAGAGCTAAGTGTTTCACCATCAATTCCTTGAGATTTGGCAGACAGGGATTGACTAATTAAAGATTGATTAAATTCTCGCTCCAGAGGTTGCCAAATAGGTAATTCTTTCAATTTGGCAGCCAGTGGTTGCCAAATTTGCGGGTATGCAAAATAAAATAATCTATAATCATTCAAAGAACGACGAGCAAATCCTTTCAACCCTTTATTTTTCAAAGATTTGGAGATATTTTCGAGTAAATTTTGACCGTATTCAGCTCTGTCTTGCCCGTGTTGTTCAAACTCAACGATGTAGAACCCAATTAACCAATTACGGATAACGAGTTGTTGATTGATAGATGAAATAGCTCTTTTTCGCAAAGAGACGTGCGTATCTTCAATTGTTTCAATTAACTGGTTGTAAAGCATTTTGTATTAATCTTAAAGTGTTTTTTCAATATTTTCCTAATTCCAAACTCTATTTTTGGTAATTTCTATACTCAAAGTTAAAGACAATCAATTGAGATAGAATATTTAGAGCATGAAAATTGAAATTATGGTCACTTTTTTAGCTTGAAGTTGTTTAATTTGGAGGCAACAAAATTTATCTACTCATAATATCAAAAAGCAATGCTTTCAAATGCACAAAAAATATTAATTAAAGTCAAAAGAATTTTAGCAGAAAATACAGGAAAGGATGGTAACTTGTAACTACTCAGGTTCTTATGCTGATTAGTTTATTTGATTAAATAATATTAAACTTGCTCATTGTCTGATAAAGAAACCATATCACAACAACAAGAATTACTTGTTCTCCAATCTCAAAAGATAAAATCTTTGGAAGAGAAGGTGGAGTTATTACTTGATTTACTCCAAAAGAAGAATGTCAAGAAGGACTCACATAATTCTTCGTTACCCCCTTCAAGTGATTTATTCACAAAAAATAAAAGTCTCCGTCCTGTAAGTACACGTCCTAATGGCGGTCAAATTGGACATAAAGGTTCAACTTTGGAAATGAGTGAAACACCTGATAAAATCATTGATTTAAAGAGTGATTTTTGTAGTGTCTGTGGTCAATCTTTTGCTGATGAATTATTCACTTTAAAAGCCAAACGACAAGTCATTGAAATTCCTCCTATCATTCCGATTTATGCGGTTCGCCGCCCGAAAGAATATCGTCAATATATTTGTCAATGTCCTGCTTGTCAGCATCAACAATTAGCCGATTTTCCATTAGGAGTAAACGCCCCAATTCAATACGGGAGTAGCGTTGAAACGTTGGTTGGCTACTTTTCGGTCTATCAGTTCATCCCTTTCAAACGGTTACAATCATTATTTTCTCAATTATTTTCACTTCCTCTTTCACAGGGAAGTATTGGTAATA
>JACMRQ010000284.1 GCA_014376355.1 Arcicella sp.
AGCTGTAAAGTAGCTGAGGGTCATTAAAATATTTAGTAGTTGGTAACCGTAGAAAGATAGTGGCGATGAACCACCCAGATAATTGCATTACCCAATAGAGTTTTTTGGAAAAATATCGCATAGCGGACGATTAAAATAATATAGTTATCCTCAAACTTAGTAAAAATTAATCAAAAGCCAATGTCTAAGACTAAAGGTTGTATAAGAAATTGACCTTTATCAGTCAAATAGATAGCTCGAATACCTGCTTCAAATTGCTGAGAAAAGCGTAAAAAATGAAATTGAGCAGTTAAATCAATTCCAAGCGAGGCATAATTATTACTATCATTATACCTGTAATTCAATTGTTTCCCATCTTTAAATACTGTCCAATTAAGAATTGTTGAGCCGTATCCATAATCTGCAAAGAGATTTGCTTTAAATCTTTTAATATATAAAACTCTCCCTAAATTCCAATCTGGGTCGGCTAACGGCAAACGATATTCAGCAGATAATGTAGTAAGATTTTCAAATCCACGATAAGAATATCCTCTTGGAAAAAACATTGGACTACTAAAAAGGTATAATTTCTCTGTATTTAAAGCCCCAATCGCATTTCTAAAACCCTCTTGATTTTGAAATCCATAACGAATTCTTAAACTGTGATGTTTTAAAATTCCAGGTAAATAAACACTCGATTGTATGGCAGTTAAACCTCCTTCAAGATTTCCACCAAACGGCAAATTCCTTTTATAAAAACTTGTCAAAAATCCCCATTTTGGAGAAATATCTCGAGTGGCTCTTTTTAATAAGGCAGAATATGAGAAAGTATATATCATAGAATTGAGGCTTCCATTTCCTGTCAAACTACTTGGTCTGTCTTTCAAATCGTAGCCTGAAACTTGCGTTAGGGCAGTATTTAACCCAAAATTCATATTTTGGATATATTTTGAATGGGTGAAATTTAGAGGTAAGCCTACACCAAAAACAATTTGTTGCTGATTCCATTTTCCACTCACCAAACTATCCAAGGGATTGGCTTTATCTACGTAAAATTCTGCTTTTCTTCCTCCGTTGGTATAACTAAAATTCAAAGTTGGATACCAGCCTTGATACGTTAAATTCGTATAAAATTGACCTTGATTTTCATTTGCGTTGTAGTTATATCCAGCTGAAATAGCGGTTGTATTCAATAAATCTTTTGAAGCAACACCTAAATTCAAATTATTAGATTCCGAAGAATTAAGGACTATTCCCCATGTATAAAGATTGAAAATATTTGCTTTACTATATTTTTTAACTTCAAACTGAGTTGTAGAAATATTTTTCAATAAATTTTCTCCCGCTTCTTGCAAAACCATTTGACCGAAATATTTTACAGGTTTTGCTAAGTTTTCATCAAAAGGCAAAAAATTATTTGGTTCAAAAGGCATGGAAACAATTTGATTTCCTTTGATTGAGAAATCATTGAAAATCAGTGTTTTACCATCGGTAGAGAAAGTCGGATTGAAGGCTCCAAATTTACGATTTGTCACTTGAAATTTCCTTTTGGCAAAAATATCAAAGGCAAAAATATTATCAATTCCTGTAATTCCAGAATTATATACAACGTAATTTCCCTGTTTTACTGGATGAGAAATATTTTCATTTAATGGCGTAAATAGTTCAGCTTCAAAACCACTTTCAATATTAATTAGAACGATTGTTTTTAAGCCATTTAAAAGTTTTACAGAACAAATCTCATTCCCTTTTGACCATCTTGGATTGATATATAAAGCATTATCAGTATTAATTAAACGCTTTATTTCTTTACCATTAACATCAAAAATTATTAAAGTATTTTTATTTTCAACCGAATTTTCAATTGCACAAACTTTTGACCCATCGTCAGAAAGCGAAGGAGACATCAATTTTGATTTATGAGTCATGCTTTTAAGTTTATCGGTATTAAAGTCGTAAAGTTTTATGACAGAATAATCTCTTCCCGTCCAACGAGCATCATAATTAAATTCTGACCAAACTACTTTTGATCCAGAAATCGATAACATTTTTGCATCATTAAAAATGCCTAATTCCAAGACTTTTTCTTCTTCTTGTAAAGTATCCAAAATCACCAATTGCTGAATATCTGAAAGACCCGATTTCAATGCTAAAACTCTTCCATCGGGCAAAATTTGCGGATATTCATAATTTGTAAAAAATAAGTTTTTTACAGTTTTTAAATAACTCACAGGCGTTTCATGCAATTCGCTAATCTGATTTTTCCATTGTTCAGAAATATCCTTAAATGCCTGACTATAAAGTTCTTCTGTCTTCATACCCGTTACTTTTTTAATATTATTTGAAAATGAAAACGGATAAAAAGGCATTTTATAAGTTCCTTCCAAAACTTTATCCCAAGCATTTACTCCATATTTATTTTTAAGATAAGTGGTCATAAAATAGCCACTTACATAATGATTTGGTATAAAATTTTTGAAAGAACGACAAACTGCTTTTGAATAAGAATATGCCCCGTATGTCAATAATTGCGTCCGTAAAGCCATATCAAAACTTGGAATTCTTCCACGTCCCGAAACCGTTAATGATGATTCCATTCCAACAGCATCACCTTCCCAAAACCAATTCGGCACGGTCAGAAAAGTAGTGGCAGCAAACCCATTATTTCCTAATAAATTATAAACCAACTTTGTTGCCCCCGTGAGTGCCTTATCATTTTGAACAACGTGACGAAACTCGTGGACAGCCAACAAGTCTAACCAATTATTTGTGCCTAAAAGTGTATAATCTTGTGGAGGAGTTGTTATAAACTCTGAACGCCTAGGAAGCATTGAAACAAAACCATTTGATTCTGTCGTTTGATTTTGTAAAATAATTGAAATAGGGCGAGGTTCATGCCCTAAATTCTTACTATCTGGTTGATAAATAGTCTCTAAAACATTTGCCGTCCGATTTGCCGTTGATGAAATCTGAGAAGGAAAAATTAATCTAAAATGAGGAGTCTTGATTTGTGACCACTTTAAAGTAGCAGGATTTTGTCCATAATTATAAAAAAATAGTAAAATTAAAGAACTTGATAAAGCTATTTTTTTCATTAAAGTAACTGATTAAAGTGGACACGCAAAAAAAGAAAAAACCCTTTCCTCCTTTTTTCGAGGAATGAAAGGGAATTCTAAATATGGGAGGATTTTACTTCTTTTTTTCTTTCGGCGAAAACATAATTGACATACGTTTTCCTTCTAATCTTGGCATTTCATCTGCCTTTCCAACCTCTTCCAAACCTTTAGCAAAGTTTAACAACAAGATTTCTCCTCTTTCTTTAAAAACAATTGAACGACCTACAAAATGAACGTAAGCTTTTACTTTTGCACCTTCTTTCAAAAAATTAATTGCGTGTTTCAATTTAAAATTAAAATCATGATCATCCGTATTTGGACCAAAACGAATCTCTTTCAAAACCGTTTTTGCAGCATTTGCCTTAATTTCTTTTTGTTTTTTCTTTTGTTCGTATTTGAACTTTGCATAATCCGTGACACGACAAACGGGAGGAACGGCTTTGGGAGAAATTTCTACTAAATCTAAACTTTGACTTTGAGCAATTTCAAGGGCTTTTTTAAAATCCATTGTACCCTGTTCAACATTTTCACCAACTAAACGTACTTCGAGCACGCCTTTAATGAGATTATTGATTCTATAAGGTTCTTCTTCTCTCCTATTATTTCTGTAATTGTTGTTGGGGCGTAACGCCATATTCTCTAAATGATTGGTTTTAAAATGTTTATATTTTCAGGTTTCCCTATTATTACTGTCTAATGAACTGCAAATTACTCAAAAAAGTTACAAAATTCACTTTTTTGTCATTAAGTTTTGGGATATAGTAGGTATAAGGCAATAAGTATAAGATAGTAAATATGTATTTTAATGCTATTAATTACTACCTCATACTTATAGCCAAATTTTAAAATTTAACAATATTTTTATTCACCTCCTCCAAAGCAATCTTCGCAAAATCATCTATCGTCATCATTCCCAAATCACCTTCGCCTTTCTTACGGACAGAAACCATACCTTGTTCTGATTCTTTTTCACCAACGATAAGCATAAAAGGCAATTTATTAACTTCGGCATCACGAATTTTACGACCAATTTTTTCGTCTCTATGGTCAATATAACCTCGCAAATCCTGCTCTTG
>JACMRQ010000285.1 GCA_014376355.1 Arcicella sp.
ATTCCTTTAAATGTAAATGATGTGCCTATTTATCAATCGTATATTGACCAAGTAACTGCATCACCAGGAATCGAAGTCAAAGCAAAATCCAAATGGTTAAATTGCCTGCACATTCGCGGAAGCGTTGCCGATATTACAGCGCTAACTTCTTTTAATTTTGTCGATCATATTCAATTTGCAGACAATTCGTTGAATGCAAAAAATGCTTCCATAAAACCACTTGCGCCAGTAAATAAAAACTTAAATGTCCAAACCACTTTTGCTTACGGAAACTCAGCAAATCAAATACAAATGTTAAATGGACATTTACTTCATCAACAAAATTTTACTGGAACGGGAAAAATAATTGCAGTTTTAGATGCTGGTTTTCCTGGTGTTGATGTAGCATCTCCATTTCAAAGACTGCGAGATAATAATCAAATTTTAGGTGGCTATAATTTTGTAGACAGAAACACAAATGTATATACTAATAATTCTCACGGCACCTTAGTATTATCATCGATGGGTGGTTATGTCGAAAATCAACTGGTAGGTACTGCTCCCGATGCTCAATATTATTTATTTATTACAGAAGATACCGCTAGCGAAAATCCAGTTGAAGAAAGTAACTGGGTCGAAGCTGCAGAAGAAGCGGATCGACTTGGCGTAGATATAATTACAACTTCGTTAGGTTATTTCTCGTACGATAATCCTGCTTACAGTCATACATACAGTGACATGACTGGTAATACAAATTTTGCTTCAAAAGGAGCCAATATCGCTTTCAGTAAAGGAATTGTTGTAGTTGCAAGCGCCGGAAACGAAGGTGGAACTCCTGAACCACACGTTGGAGTTCCCGCAGAAGCAAATGATGTTTTAGCAATTGGCGCTGTAAGACCAGACCGAACCAGAGCTAATTTTAGTTCTATCGGACCAAGTTTTGACAACCGAATAAAACCCGATGTAATGGCTCAAGGTCAGTCTTGTGTATTATCAAATACTAATGGTGATATTATTTCAGCTAGTGGCACATCATTTTCTGGTCCAATCATGGCGGGAATGATTGCTTGTTTGTGGCAAGCTGTTCCTGGTTTAAGCAACCAAGCAATACTAAATTTAGTAAAACAATCATCAGATAATTATGCCACTCCAAACGAATTTTATGGATATGGAATCCCCGATTTTGAATTGGCATTAATGAATACATTACTTTCTGTTGAGCAATCGCAACAAAGTAGTTTTACTGTATATCCAAACCCAATTCAAACTAATTTTGCTATTCACTTTTCAGATAAAACTTCTGAGGCTTCAATTTTAATTTATAATAATTTAGGTCAATTGATTTTACAAAATAATCAAATAAAATCAGATATTCCTTTAGATATTTCATCACTCAGCTCAGGAATATACTTTTATAAAATTGAAGGTAAAAATGAAACTCAAACTGGAAAATTGATTAAAAATTAATTGAAGTTCTGAATACTATTTCTCTCATCTTTAATATTTAGAGTGAATACAATTTAATTTGATTTGCTCCGTTTTACTTTAATTAATATCTAATTATGAAAGCAAATACTTACTATTTAAATGCATGCACTATAATTTTTTATTTCATTTTGTTGCTCTACAGTTCTGTAGTTTTTAGTCAAGCAAAAGGAATTATTCTGAAAGACAAAAAAACTGAAGAAATAGAATTTCTAAAAGAAAACAAGAGGATCAAAGTTTTTACCATCGACGGAACAAACTACACAGGAAGATTTAAAATCATTGACGACAATACTATTATGATTGATGGAATAAACATCCCGCTTGATTCTATCATGAAAATAAAACGACGCTCTGTAACATCAGCAATAATAGAAACTACTTTTTATGTATACGGAGGAATAATTGTTGTTGCATGTATCGTCGCAGTAGCAATTGATCCTTTGTTTTTGATAGTGATTCCAGTTAGTTTTCCATTTATAGGGGCTGCAATTTTGGTACCTGGATTGGAGAACGGCCATAAACTCAAAAGATGGACATACAGTATTGGAATCAATGAACCTACACCAGATTAATATGAAAAAAAGTGTGTATTATTTGTTGATTACATCATTTTGTGCCTTTTCACAAACTAAAATCAAACCAATAAACCCAAAAGGGAAATGGTATTTTGGTGCCGAAATTGGTCAAAACACCGTAGCCTCATTTGGCTATGATGAAGGAAATAAATCAATCAGTATTGGAGGAATTGCCGAATATTACTTTGATAAACATTGGAGTGTTCAAGGACGAATTAAATACATGAAAACAGGCGTGTCATTTATTAATCAACCTGGTAGTGGTTGGAATTTTGTATTGGTAAAAACAACTCAAGATGTTGCCTCGTCTTCATTTTATAATCGATTTGATGGGCAAACTATTGTAATTCCCATTGATCTAAAATGGGAATATAGAATTTATAAAAATTTGCATGGTAGTATTAAAACCGGGCCAGCTCTTAACATCGAAACGAAGAGTACTTATAATTATGGAAATGTAAATTATGATACTTTCTCAAAGACTTTTGTAAATATGAATTTTGGGTATGGTTTTAACTATTATTTATCTAAAAAATATTGTGTAGGATTGGATATTGAATACTATTTTTTAGGAGATTCTAAAGGAACTACAAGCGGTTTTTTATGGAATGAAACTCATTATGCTACCAATTATCTTGTCAATCTTCAATTAAAATATCATTTTTAAATCAATTGGATTTTATTTTTAATTTGACCTTTACAATCCTTATTTTAGCAAAATATAATTTATTTGTTTAATGAATAAAATTACCAAACTTTTCAATATACAATATCCAATAATTCAGGGTGGAATGATTTGGAATTCAGGTTACAAATTAGCAAGTGCGGTAAGTAATGCAGGAGGTTTAGGATTAATTGGAGCAGGTTCAATGTATCCCGAAGTGTTACGCGAACACATTCAAAAATGTAAAAAAGCAACCAGCAAACCATTCGGCGTAAATGTCCCAATGTTGTATCCTAATATTGAGGAAATCATTAAAATTATAATAGATGAAGGCGTTAAAATAGTATTTACCTCAGCGGGAAATCCTAAAACTTGGACCTCATTATTAAAACAAAACGGAATTACAGTAGTTCATGTTGTGAGCAGTTCAAAATTTGCTTTAAAAGCACAAGAAGCTGGAGTTGATGCTGTAGTTGCCGAAGGTTTTGAAGCAGGCGGACACAACGGTCGAGAAGAAACTACAACCTTGACTTTGATACCGATGGTGAAAGAAAATATCACTATTCCGTTAATTGCGGCGGGAGGAATTGCAACCGGCAGAGGAATGTTAGCAGCAATGATTCTGGGTGCTGATGGGGTTCAAATGGGAAGCCGATTTGTTGCTTCAACCGAAAGCTCGGCACACGATAACTTTAAAAAAACGGTTCTTGAAACTGGCGAAGGTGAAACCCAATTGACGTTGAAAGAATTAGCACCTGTGCGTTTGATTAAAAATAAATTCTTCAACGATATTCAAGAGTTGTATGCCAATGCTCCATCTAAAGAAGATTTGGAAAACCTTTTAGGAAAACGAAGAGCCAAACGAGGCATGTTTGAAGGTGATTTAATTGAAGGCGAACTCGAAATAGGACAAATAGCTGGATTGATTCACGACATCAAACCTGTAGCGGATATCATCAAAAATATTATAGCCGAATTTGAATTGGCAAAAAAAGAAGCAAGTAGTTTATGAAAAAGTTAGTTAGTCTATTGGTGTTTGGTTTAGCTTTGAATCTTCAAGCGCAAGACCGTCCAAAATTAGTAGTAGGAATTGTAGTCGATCAAATGAAAATGGACTATTTATACCGTTTTTCAAATGATTTTTCAACTGATGGATTTCAACGATTGATGAATGACGGTTATGTTTTTCAGAATGTACATTATAATTATATGCCCACTTATACGGGTCCTGGGCATGCTTCTATTTATACAGGAACCACACCTGCAACTCACGGAATTGTGGGTAACGAATGGTTCAGCAGAAAAGCAGGCAAAGAAATGTATTGCACCGACGACGCCTCTGTAAAAACTATTGGTGACGGTACCAAAGCAGAAGGTGAAATGTCTCCCAAAAATATGTTATCGACTACTATTACTGACGAACTGCGACTGGCAACCAACTTTAAAGGTAAAGTAATTGGCATGAGTTTAAAAGATAGAGGTGCCATTCTTCCAGCTGGGCATTTTGCAAATTGGGCATTTTGGTATAGCAAAACTGGTGCGTTTATCTCGAGTACTTTTTATGGCGCAATCTTACCAGATTGGGTAACCGAATTCAATAATGAAAAACATTATTTACCTTATATAAATAAAGGTTGGGATTTATTAAAACCAGCAACTACTTATAATGAAAGCCTAGCAGATGATAACGTTTATGAAGGAAAACTAAACGGAGCCAAACCTGTTTTTCCATACAATTTAAAAGAAATGTATGATAAAAATGATGCAGGAATCATTCGCTCAACACCATTTGGGAACGATTTGTTAGCTGCCTTTGCCAAAAAAGCCATCGAAAAAGAAGAACTAGGAAAAGACGATACCACCGATTTTTTAACTGTAAGTTTCTCATCGACCGATTATGTGGGGCATATTCTTGGATCACGATCGGTAGAATTGCAAGATACCTACTTGCGTTTAGATGTAACCATTGCCGACTTCTTGAACTATCTAGACAAAATAGTGGGCAAAGGAAAATATCTGGTTTTTTTAACTGCCGATCATGCTGGTGCTGAAAATGCCAAGTTTTTAAATGATAACAAATACAATGTAACCAATGTAGAACCTAAAGAAATTAGAACCGCGTTAAAAAAATTTTCGACCGAAACTTTTGGTGATGATTTGCTACTGAACTATTCTAATTTCAATTTGTTTTTTAATAGAGAAATCATTAAAACCAAAGGACTTGATTTGCAAAAAGTAAAACAAGCCTTCAAAGACTTCTTGATGACCCAAGACCAAGTAAAACGGGTGTATACCGAAGAAGAAATTCTAGCCGCAACAGGAAATGATTACTACCTAAATTGTATTGCCAAGGGATATGACCCAACACAAAATGGCGATTTAGTACTTCTAGACAAACCCGGCTATATTGAGTATGGCGCCACAGGAACTTCGCACGGCACACCTTATAGTTATGATACCCATGTGCCACTGATTTTTTATGGTTGGAACATCAAAAAAGGTGAAACCCACGACCGAAAAGAAATCACCCAAATAGCTCCAACGCTGGCGCAAAAACTTAAGGTAACTTTCCCAAACGGAACCGAAGCTAAAGTATTAACAGAGGTTTTGGAGAAGTAATTGCCATTAAATTCATTTATAAATAAGAAATCTACTATCATTACGTTAATGGATTTTTTTGTGGTTTTACGAAAGAAAATAAAGTTGTACCTATTGTAGAATTAAAAACAGTTATCTAGCTTTGTAGTAAGTCGTTTTTTAAAAAATGTATTGCAGTCATAATACTATAATGTTTACATAAATTTTCAGAAAGTGTACAATAGAGTTCGGAAAGTGTACAGTAGACTCCGGAAAGCGTACAGTAGACCTCGGAAAGTGTACAGTAGACTCCGGAAAGACTACAGTAAGCTTCGGAAAGACTACAGTAGAGCTCGGAAAGACTACAGTAGACCTCGGAAAGACTACAGTAAGCTTCGGAAAGTGTACAGTAGAGCACGGAAAGAGTACAGTAGAACTCGGAAGGCATTTATAAATAAGTAACCATAAAAAAAGTAATTATATGAGTATTAAACACGAAGAGATGGTGCCTACAGCCGATATGGTTTGGGCAAGTTTGAAAAGAGATCAGGTAGAATTGGAGGCTGAAAACAGCACTTTGACTGTAGCCTTTTTGAATGATTTTAAAGTAATGACC
>JACMRQ010000032.1 GCA_014376355.1 Arcicella sp.
AAGGTCGTCCGTAAAGTAGCACACAACGATCGAGTATTACTGCAGTTTGGGAATTGACCAACTGACCGCCCTGTACAGAAGCTAAATTAATAAAAAAAGCCGAAGTTAACCAACAAAGGCCTGGCAGAATTCCATCCGCCGAAACCAAAGCCTGGATATGCACTACCGATGATTGCTTAAACGTCCAGCCCGAATTGCACAAAACCTTAGCTGTTGTGTGCAGCCTTTTCGCTTGTTTTTGTTTATATACAGTTAATTAATTTTTTGCTGTCGACTACTAAACGAAATAAGACTTTTAATGTTTCCATTTTCGTCTCTTTCAAATTTTAATTCTTCAGCCAACGTTTTATCATCTGGTCTAATTCTCTTGAACGTATCTTTACTGATGTATTGATATTCTATTATACTCTCAGAAGGTGTATTTGTGGGTAAATCAACCCATTTCATTTACCAACTTACTAAGAATTAAACCAGTTAGGTCATGATCCGTTTAAGACTTAGGACTATAATTTTCCAGTGAAAAAATTATCGGCATGTGGTCACTAATTTTAAGCCAATTTTCAGAAGTTCCAATTTCTAAATTATTGATTTTTGAATGGAAATCATTACTAGCAAATATATAGTCTATATGATATGATTTTAAAAGATTGCGTTGAAGATAAAAAGTCGGTCGAGATTCTTCGCCAGCAATTTCTCGGAAATAATTATGGTAAATGCTTTCGATATTAAGTTCTTTTAATTCCCTAACACAATCACTATGATTCCACCATCTGTCCAATCTATCCCAAATTACATTACTATTAAAGTCACCAGCTATTATTGATTTATTTAATTTGGATTTATTCATTTGTAAATATTTCCAAAGTTGTCCAATATATCCAAATGTTGGAGAATTTGCTCCGTGACACCATGCTGCTAACAAATTGAAATTATCATTTATTCGACAAGGAATAAAATGTTTTTCTCCTTTATTTTCCCAGTCGAGTTTTTCAATTTTAACACTAGGTTTGGCAAAAACTCCAAGTCCCTTATTTTTACTATCGCCAATCCATAAATGATTTATCGCCCACTTTTTATATTCTAAGTCAGTAGACTTTTCAGGATCTTCACACTCTTGAATAATTAAAATATCGGCGTCAAAAAAATTAAGGAATTCAAATTTTTTTCTGAAAGCTCCATTACAATTCCATGTTATTATTTTAAGATCAGCTTTCAACTTATAGTTCTTTCAGTTTAAATTCAATTATTTATTTGTTCTTGTACTTCTTTAAATGTTAAACCTTTTTTGTTAACCCATTCAGTAAATCCGTTTGAGTTTCGTCCTAAAATCATATTTGAAGCAGCGCTGGGGCTATTGAAAACTGCATCTTCTGCAAATGTTAATAACTCCCCACTTTCCATCATTATTTTGGTTTCAATTAATTTTCTTCTCATATTTCTGTACGTTTCAGTACAAGAATTTGAAAGTGTTTTTTTAGCCTCGCTACCCTTCGCAACTATATATCCCTGATCAGTTTCTGCCATTGTTGCTTTAAAAGTCTTAGTCTTTATGTAGTAAATCTCATGGATTTCTTTTTTCTCTTCTGATTGTTGTGAATCTTTTTGAACAATTGTCGAGGGGATTAAAAACTTAAATCCCATGACAGGAAGTATAAGTTTTATCTGATCTAAAAAATATTCCATATCAGAAATATCAGCCTCATGTAGAGTTGGTAAACTTGGGGAGTTCCCATTATCAATTTGAGCAGTTTTTGCTTCTAAAGCGAGTTGTACAAGTCTTGATTCTAAGTATCTAATTTGAGATTTAGTGATTAATTCATCTTTACTTACGAAAAATATCAGTTCCTTAAAATCTTTGTTGGGGTCACTT
>JACMRQ010000286.1 GCA_014376355.1 Arcicella sp.
ACCGTATGAACATCACTGGCAACCAGGAATGCCTTACGATAAAATTTATACAGGCTGGACATATCCACCCAAAGATTATAAAAAATGGGCCGCTTTGGTGAGCGAATGGGTAAAACACTCGGTGGCAAGGTACGGTAAAACTGAGGTAGAATCATGGTATTGGGAACTTTGGAACGAGCCTAACATTGGCTATTGGAGCGGAACAGTGCAGGAATATTGTAAATTATATGATTATACCGTTGATGCTGCCAAAAAGGTTTTGCCGACTATAAAAATTGGTGGACCAGAAACCACGGGACCAGGTTGGAACAAAGCGGGAGATTTCCTGAAAACTTTTTTGAAACATTGCGTTTCGGATACCAATTACGTGACAGGAAAAATTGGCACGCCGCTTGACTTTATCTCTTTCCATGCAAAAGGCTCACCAAAAATTGTCGATAATTATGTTCAAATGAATATGGGAACGCAATTGCGAGACATTGCCGAAGGATTTAAAATTGTGAGTTCTTTTCCTACTTTAAAAAATTTACCCATTATCATTGGAGAGTCTGACCCTGAAGGCTGTGCGGCTTGTGGTATGAAAACAAATCCGCAGAATGGTTATCGAAACGGTACGATGTATTCAAGCTACACGGCTGCTTCTTTTGCCCGAAAATATGCCCTTGCTGACTTTTATAAAGTTAATTTATTGGGAGCAGTAAGTTGGTCATTTGAATTTGAAAATCAGCCTTATTTCTACGGTTTCCGTGATTTAGCTACCAATGGTATTGATAAACCAGTCTTAAACGTTTTTAGAATGTTTGGTATGATGACGGGAAAACGGGTGGAAATAAAAGGTAATCAATCTTATACTTTTGAGATGGTTAGAGATTCCAGTGTTAGAGGGAAAAATGCTGACATTGATGCAATTGCCAGTAAAGATGTCCATTCGGCTTCTGTAATGTTATGGCATTATCATGATGATGACCTGCCAGCTCCCGACGCTTTAATTGACGTAAAATTGAAAGGCTTTACTGCTAAAAATATCAACTTTCATCATTATAGAATTGACAAGGAAAATAGTAATTCTTATGAAGTTTGGAAAAAAATGGGTTCTCCTCAAAACCCAACCCAAGAACAAATTATTGCCTTAGAAAAAGCTGGACAATTAACTTTATTGACTTCTCCAAGCTATGTAAAAACAACGAATGGGGAGTTAAAACTCAAAATTCAATTACCCCGACAAGGCGTTTCATTATTAAAATTCGATTGGTAATTTGTAAATAATTAACCCTCAATATTAACGTTTTGAAGCCTTTCATTCTGAATTAAAGAATGAAATTACCCAACCAACTAAAACACGATTGATTAGCCATGAAAATTAAATATCTTATTCTATCAAGTTTAGCCTGCATTATTTCATTCAGTACCATAGCCCAAAAAAAACTGGTCGTTGATGTTCCTAACAAAATCTCAGAAATTCAGCCAACCATGTGGGGCGTATTTTTTGAAGATATCAATATGGGAGCTGATGGCGGTATTTATGCCGAATTGGTTAAAAATCGTTCATTTGAATTTTTTAAGCCATTAATGGGCTGGAAAGTAAATCAACGAACTTTTGTGGAAGGACAAATTCAAGTTAAAAATCGTCAAGGAAATACGGTAAATCCTCATTATTTGTCAGTTAAGTTAAACAACAATCAAAAAGGAGAAATTGGTTTAACTAACGAAGGTTTCAGAGGAATGGGTTTTAAAAAAGATTTGAAATATGAATTTTCCTCACTTTTTAAAATTTTAAAAGGTTCGGTAAAAATTCATGCTGAACTTTTAGACGAAACTGGTAAAGTGGTCGGTTTGGGTAATAGTGAAATGTTATCGTCAATATCAACCGATTGGCAGAAAACAGAATTCAACTTGACCTCCTCCGAAACCGTAATGAAGGGTAAATTAAATGTATGGTTTGAAGGTACAGGCGAAATAGATTTAGATATTATTTCACTTTTCCCAACCGATACTTGGAAAGGAAGAAAAGGTGGAATGCGTGCTGATATGATTCAGAAATTAGCGGATTTAAAACCTGGGTTTGTGCGTTTCCCAGGCGGTTGCATCGTGGAAGGTTTTAATTTAGAAAACCGTTATCAGTGGAAAAAAACGTTGGGTGCCATCGAAGACCGTCAATTGATAATTAACCGATGGAACCTTGAATTTGCTCATCGCCCTGCTCCCGATTATTTTCAAACGTTTGGTCTTGGTTTCTTTGAATATTTTCAATTATCTGAAGATATTGGAGCCGAACCTTTACCAATTTTAAATTGTGGAATGGCTTGTCAGTTTAATACTGCCGAGTTAGTGGAACTCGACCAATTGGATCCGTACGTTCAAGATGCCCTTGATTTA
>JACMRQ010000287.1 GCA_014376355.1 Arcicella sp.
GTGCGAATCATTTGAAAATGAGCAAGTTCTGGATGATGAGAATCGTTGGTTTTTGACAAATATTCAACAATTTGTTTCATATCAATACTGTACGCCGTAACGGTATGTTCGCTACTACGCTTTTCGTATTTGATATATTTGAGGAAGAAAGAAATTATTTCGTTCATGGTTTTGGAACACGGATTTTACGGATTGGACACGGATGAAAGTTAAGCCTTTTAAATGAATAAGATGTCTGTAAAACTGATTTATGAAATAAGTATTTTAGGTAAACTTTGATAATCAAGCATCCATAAAATTAATAAAATCTGTGTCTAATCCGTTAAATCCGTTTGCAATTATCAGTAAAAAAGCGTTAAGACAAACTTTTCAGTTCATTCTAACGCTTTTTGTTGCTGACGGTTATCGGCTTAATTCTCGATTAAATTGATAACAAAAATGTTATAAATATACATCAAAGGACTATGCCTCTTCGTTACCGTAAGTTATTTGTTTGTATGAAGCACGAATCATTTCTGTACGACGAGTAATTGATGGCTTAATAAATGCACCACGACGACGAAGTTGTTTAACTACACCCGTTTTTTCAAATTTTTTCTTAAATCTTTTTAACGCTTTGTCGATTGACTCGTTTTCTTTGATATTGATAATCAGCATATTATGTTTTTGTTTAAATATCTTTTTTGTAAATAGAGGTGCAAAGATAAGGATTTCAATTTTAAATGTCAAGAAAATTATTCAATAATCGCTTGATAATTCAACTGTTATCCTTATTCTGTTGTTCCAAAATATCAAGGAACAACGTTTACAATTCGTTTAAGTACGACAATTACCTTTTTAGGAGCTTTCCCTTCCAACCATTTTTGAACGATTTCATTGGCTAAAACGCCCTCCTCAATATCCGCAGGAAGGGCATCCGTCGGAAATGAAATGTTGGCTCTCACTTTTCCATTAATAGAAATTGGATATTCAAAATTGGCTTCTACTAAATACGAAGGATTTAATTTAGGAAAATTTGCGTAAGAAATTGTCCCCGCTTCGTTCCCCAAAATCGTCCATAATTCCTCCGCAATATGCGGCGTATAAGGTGACATCAAAATGACTAATTCCTGCAAAATAGCCTTTTTAGAGCATTTCAACGAACCTAAATCATTCACACAAATCATTAAAGTTGAAACAACCGTATTGAATGAATAACGTTCCAAATCTTCTTCTACTTTTTTGATGGCGGTATGCAAAACCTTCAACTCGGCAGGTGTTGGAGTTTCATCTTTTACCTTGAAATTCGACTGGTCGTCGTAAAATAAACGCCACACTTTTTTAATAAATCTAAATGAACCGTCAATTCCGTTGGTATTCCAAGGTTTAGCTTGTTCCAAAGGTCCTAAGAACATTTCGTATAAACGCAAAGTATCGGCACCCACTTTATCAACTAAAATATCTGGATTGACAACGTTGTATTTCGATTTTGACATTTTTTCAACCTCCACACCACAAACGTATTTTCCATCTTCTAAAATGAAGTCAGCATTGGCAAAATCTTCTCTCCAAACTTTGAAAGCTTCAATATCTAAAATATCATTGTTTACAATATTTACATCCACGTGAATATCCGTAACATCATATTGAGATTTCAAACCAAATGATACAAAAATAGGGTTCTTACCTTTTCCTACCGATGATTTTATCCGATACACAAAATTAGACCTTCCCTGAATCATGCCTTGATTAATCAATTTCTTGGCAAATTCTTCTTCTGGCACAAGCCCTAAATCTTTCAAAAATTTATTCCAGAAACGGCTGTACAATAAATGTCCCGTTGCGTGTTCTGAGCCTCCGATGTATAAATCAACGGCTTTCCAGTAATTGATTGACTCTTGGGAAGCAAATTCCGTTTCATTCTGAGCGTCCATATAACGGTACCAATACCACGAAGAACCCGCCCAACCTGGCATTGTACTCAATTCATATTCGTATTCTCCTTTATATTTCCAACCCTCCGCA
>JACMRQ010000288.1 GCA_014376355.1 Arcicella sp.
ACCATTATGACCGATAAAACGGAAAGGTTGAGCCAATTTCCATTCTGGAAAAGTATTGGTCGAGAAACGAGAGTGAACAATGGCAAGTGCCGAAGTGAATTCCTCACGCTTCAAATCATCAAAATAATTGGGAACTTGCATCGTCGTGAGCATCCCCTTATAGATAATGGTACGAGCCGAAAGCGAAGTATAGTAAAATTTATTATCAATATGTTTAACCGTTTCGTTAATAACACGGGCTGTAACTTGTCTAAAAACGTACAATTTACGTTCAAATGCCATTTCATCCGTCACTGTAGCAGGACGTTTGATAAACATTTGTTCCATCTGTGGCTCCGTATTTCCCGATTCAGCCCCTTGTATTTCTGAATTATCACATGGTACAATTCTGTATCCTAAGATTTCTAAACCTAATTTTTTAGCCTTACGAGTTATAATTTCCTTACATTCTTTTCGAGTATTTTTGTCATTTGGAAAGAATGTCATACCCACGCCATATTCACCCGCCGAAGGAAGGTCAATACCTAATTTAGTACATTCTTCTAAAAAGAATTCATGAGGAATTTGGAGAAGAATACCTGCTCCGTCACCCGAATTTGGGTCGCAACCGCAAGCTCCACGGTGATCCATACGGATAAGCATTTGGATAGCATCTGCCACAACTTTATGTGATTTACGCCCTTTCATATTCGCAACGAAACCAATCCCACAAGCATCATGCTCAAATTCTTTGCGATATAATCCTTTATTTTCTGTATTAATCATATTATTAATGTTTGGCTTTTGTAACAAAACAATCATATAAACGATTGCAAACTATTTCTCTATTTCAATACATTTTCCTGTGACAGAATAATATACTTAATATTAATAGAAAATGCATGTATTTTATAACTAATTTAATAAATGACCTTATTATAAGGAGGTTTATTAACACAAAACAGAATTTAATGTATCGTAATATACAAAAACTTATACTTTCTATTTTGTTGTTACAAATATATACAATAATTTCTTTGGAAAAAATAGGGTTTCACCAAATAATCGTTGGTCTTATACAATTTCAAGATTTTGTAAAATTTAATCTTGGTTAGATGCAATTTTCAAAAAATGAGCCTTTAAACTTATTTTGTTTATTCTAACAAAAAATCACTTTAAAATAATCAATTATTACATAAATTTATAACATTTTTTCAAAAATTCACGTGATATGTTTCCATAATTATACTAATATTTTAATATTTACAAATTTTGTAATTATTCAATATTTTTTTATAAAAATGCTAAAAATCATCTTATTTGAACTTTGACTTGTAAATTTCTTGGGATTATAGGATAATAGTATCTTCCAAAAATTCGATAAATTTGTTTAATTATATTTCAATTAAAATGTTGAACAAATGGAATATAATTGCCAAGCTAATAGAAAATATGTAAATTGAAGTTGAATAATCGTTCTGTCGAATTTACCTTAAAAGCAAAAAAATAAAAAATCAACCCACAACCATTTTCGTAAAAATACCGTCTTTAAATTACGTATGAAATCATTTTTACTTAGCTTTATTTTATTAATTTTTGCCTTAACTCCTGCTCGTGCAACGCACATTGTGGGAGGAGAGATTGAATTGTCACTTGTGAAAGGACAAGCTGGAATAACGCACAAACTCAACCTCAATCTGTATTTTGATGATATTAATGGACAAATTGGGGCGGTTGATCAAACCTTAAATTTGGGAATTTTCAGAAAAAGCGATAATTTTTTAATGGGTTATGCCAACCTTCCGCTTGTTAGTAATAATTTAATTTCCTACACAAATCCTGCCTGTCTCCAGAGTAATGCAGTCAGAACCAGAGTGTTGCAATATAGCGTTTTTATAAATCTCCCTCCCGATGATTTTAGTGATGCTCAGGGTTATTATATCGCTTGGGAGCGTTGTTGTCGTAATAATATTATTTCAAATATCCAAAATCCTGCCAGTGCGGCTTCCGTTTTTTACTTAGCAT
Source organism: Arcicella sp. (assembly GCA_014376355.1). GTDB lineage: Bacteria > Bacteroidota > Bacteroidia > Cytophagales > Spirosomataceae > Arcicella. Next base: position 2,005 of record JACMRQ010000288.1, read on the forward strand.
TTCCTGCCCAGAAACAAAATGGAACAACTTTTTTAAACTCCTCTCCTACTTTTAAAACACTAACTGGTGATTATATTTGTCTTAATCGTCCATTTACTTTTGAGTTTGGAGCCACTGATACTGATGGAGATAGTTTGGTTTATAGTTTGGCAACACCTTTTAATGGATTCAGCACTGCCTCTGACCCAAAACCGACTTTACCTCAAGGAAGTAATAATTATCCGTTAATTCAATGGGGTTCTGGTTATAATCTTAAAAATATCATGTCGGCAACAGACCCTTTGCGGGTAAATTCAAAAACTGGACGATTGACGGTAACAGTAGATAAAGAAGGCTTGTATGTTTTTTGCGTACTGACAGAAGAATACCGAAAAGGCGTGAAAATTGGCGAAGTAAGACGAGATTTTCAGTTAAAAGCCATTGATTGTCCTATAAATAATCCTCCACAAGCAATTTTTAAGGAAAAAGGTAAGTCTGAAATCTACAACTCTAATACTATCATCAACATAAAAGTAGGTGAGAAAAGATGCTTAACCATTTTAGAAACCGATCCAGACATCAATCAATTTATCAGTATGAAAATCATTCCGATAAATTTTAAAAATATGCCAACCATTTCTCCTTCAACTATTCTTATTTCCTCTACAAAAGATACTCTTAAATCGGAAATTTGTTTTGATGAATGTTCAGAATCATTTGATGGTAAACCTCTAATTTTTGATGTTGTTGCCACTGATAATGGATGTCCACAGCCTCTGACAACAATGCTTAGAATGCAAGTTTATATTGAGCCACGACCTAACGCTGCACCAGTTGTAAATACAGATTTACTTAACCAAAAAGGAGAATCTTTAATCGGAAAATTATTAAAATTTAATGTATTTGGTACTGATAAAGATAATGATAATATAACCGTCACGGCTCGAGGAAGAGGATTTTCACTTGCATCAGCAGGAATGAGTTTTGCGGATGCTTCTGGAATTGGAAAATTAACTTCGCCTTTCACATGGATACCCATTTGCGACTCGAATCGAAAAGATGATTATGTGGTAGATTTTTTTTTAACTGATACTCGCTGTGGAAGAAATTTGAAGGATAGTATTTCTGTTACTTTAAAAGCAATTAGACCACTAAGCGACCCGCCCAAAGTTAGAACGAGTCTTGCCAATAATGTAATTGAAGTAATTTTAGACGGTACTGAACCTCAAGCAATTAATTTTGACGTTATTTCAACCGACCCCAATTTTGATCCTCTGAAACTGTATGCACAATCAAAAGGCTTCGACTTGAAGTCTGTGGGCATGATTTGGACGGATAAAGATGGCATAGCAAAAATAATCAATCCTTTTGCTTGGAAGCCTGATTGTAGTTTATTGAAAGGAAAAGACCAAGCGGAGTACAAAATAGATTTTATTACGGAAGACAATTCATGTAATCCTAATCGTTTTGATACAGTTTCGGTCAAAATTACATTAAAAAATAAACTTGCTAATTTTGACATTTTCAAGCCTGCCAACGTTTTTACTCCCAACGGCGATGGTAAAAATGATTTTTTTACCCTGGATTTACCTGAAAATAATTGTGCTGAAAAATTTGAATTTATCGAGATTTTCAATCGTTGGGGAAGCTCTGTTTACAAATCAACTGATAGAAATTTTAAATGGACGGGCGGAGAGTTTTCTTCGGCTGAGTATTATTATTTTCTAAAATTTACATTGAAAGAATTTAAGGGCTGGATTAGTTTAATTCGTTAAGTGGGTTGATTTCAAAAAACTTATCAGCATTTAATTTTAAATCTCAAAATTCATTCCATCTTCGGCTAATTCCGAATTTGGAAATTCTTGCCTAACCTCTTCTAATAATGGGAACAAATCCTTATACCTTGAAGAAAAATGCCCAATTATCAATTTTCCCACCTCTGCTTTTCGAGCCATTTCTCCCGCTTGTTTTGCGGTGGTATGACAAGTGAATGTAGCTCTGGCTTCTAATTCATGTAAAAATGTCGCTTCATGATATAGCACATCAACATTTTTGATAATGTCAATAATGGGTTCATTATAGAGTGAATCTGAACAAAAGGCATAACTTTTTCCTTTGACGGATGGGATTGTATAATCTTTGTAATCATATTTAACTGAATCATCTTCGTAATAAACATTTTTACCATCCTTCAAACTTTTTATTTGCTCAATTGTCAGATCTGAAGGCATTATTTCTTTAGCAATTTTATGTTTATGAGGCTTTTCCCTAAATAAGAAACCACAACATTCAACCCGATGAATCATTGGAATAGTTGTAATGGTAATATTTTCATTTTCAAATAGCTGATACGATTTTTGCGTATCAGTTTCAATAAAGTGGAGTTTAAAATTTAGCCAAGTATCAGAGTATTTTAATTGAATTGTGATAATTTCAGCTAATCCTTTTGGTCCGAAAAGCCATAAATCCTCGGTTCTTCGGTGCATATTCAAAGTTGAAATTAGCCCAATTAAGCCAAAATAGTGGTCTCCGTGAAGATGAGTAATGAAGATATATTTCAACCGAGTTATTCGAAGTTTATAGCGAAGTAATTGATTTTGAGTGCCTTCCCCACAATCAATCAAATAACCATCTTGCTCAATTTGAAGATAATGAGCAGTTGGGTGTCGTGTGAGAACAGGCGTTGCTGAACCAGTACCTAAAATTGTTAAATGAAAACTCAATGCGTTTTGGGGTTACCGTAACTCGAATTTATAGTTCGAGAATGATCGAATAATTAAAAATAGTATCTACCTAAATTCATGAAATAATATTTGTCGAAGTTTACTTTTAACTACGTTAAAAAAAAGCCTTATCGAACTAACGTAAGACAAGGCTTTTTTGTTTGTGAAAATCAATAATCTTCCTCTTTTCCGCCGCCACCACTATCACCATACTCACCGTGGTCATATTCATCATCTTCATCCGACTGAAAATCGTTCTCTAATTCATTCAAATAAACCGCATCAATTGCCTCTTGTGTAGTTGGCATCACCGTTAAATCTTCGATTTTTGCTCCATCTAATTGGTCAATTATTTCTTGATTTTTTGTTACAATTATTAAAAGACCCAATTCATTTAAGCAAATTTTGTTGGCTTTACGAATCAATGAGATTCCAAAACCATCTAATTCCACAATCGAATCAAACTCCATAATCATATTGCCATAACCCTCTCTAAAAAGTTTTCTAACTATTTCTTCAAGTTCAGGCGAATTCTCTTGATTTAAAGAAGTCTCTTTAAGTTCGATTAGAGCGAATTGTTCGTTTTTTTCTACCTTAAATTCCATAAATTTTAATTTAATTTTTGATGTAAAATTACTGATTTGAAGCCAAGTAATTATTAATATTTGTTTCTACTCTTTTCAAAACATCAATGTCAATAGCTTTTATAAATTTCTTACCACTTACTTTTTCAAAAAGTTCAATGTAGCGTTCCGATATTTGGTTTATCCATTCATCTGACATTGTTGGAATGCTTTGTCCTTCTTGTCCTTGAAAACCATTATCAATTAACCATTCTCTCACAAATTCTTTAGATAATTGCTTTTGAGATTCTCCCTTTTCCTGTCGTTCCGAATAGCCTTCTGAATAAAAATATCTGGAGGAATCGGGTGTATGAATTTCGTCAATTAAAGTAATTTGGTTATCTTTTTTCCCAAATTCATATTTTGTATCTACCAAAATCAAGCCCTGTTGAGCCGCCATTTCTGTTCCTTTGGCAAATAATGCTAATGTATATTTTTCCAATTGAGCATATTCTTCTTCCGAAACTAAACCTTGAGAAATAATTTCCTCTCGAGAGATATCCTCATCATGGCCTTCGTGAGCTTTGGTTGTTGGCGTAATAATTGGTGTTGGCAATTTATCGTTTTCCTTCAAACCTTCAGGTAAGGTAACTCCACATAAAACCCGCAAACCAGACTTATAAGTACGCCAAGCATGGCCAGCCAAATATCCTCGAACCACCATTTCAACAGGAAAAGTTTCGCATTTCAAACCAACGCTTACATTTGGGTCAGGCGTGGCAACAAGCCAGTTTGGAACAACATCACGAGTAGCATTTAAAAAATGTTCAGCAATCTGGTTCAAAACTTGTCCTTTATACGGAATAGCTCTCGGCAATACCACATCAAAGGCGGAAATTCTATCAGAAGCCACCATAACCAACAAACCCTCAAAGGAATAGACATCACGAACTTTACCTTTATAGAAATCCGTTTGATTTGGGAAATTAAAATTTGTTATATTTATTGTATTCATATTTTCGATTTCAGAATTCGGATTTCGGATTTTCGATTTCAAACACTAAATCCGAAATCGAAAATCTGAAATCGAAAATTCGTTTACATTCTTTCAATTACAATTGCTGATGCTCCTCCACCTCCGTTACATATACCTGCTACACCGTAACGACCTTTAGTCTGTCTTAGGACAGAAATTAAGGTTGTTAAAATTCTTGCTCCCGATGCTCCCAATGGATGTCCTAATGAAACAGCTCCCCCAAAAATATTAACTTTTTTGTGTGGAATTTCTAACATTTTTTCAAACGCCAAAGGTACAACTGAAAATGCTTCATTTATTTCAAAATAATCAATTTCTTCCTTTATTAAATTTGCCATTTTAATTGCTTTTGGTACAGCCACAGTTGGTGATGTAGTAAATAATGCAGGCTCTTGTTCTGAATCTGCAAAACCAATAATTTTTGCTAAAGGCAACAAGCCCAATCTTTCTGCTTTTTTACGAGACATCAAAACCAAGGCACAAGCACCATCATTCAACGTTGAAGAGTTAGCAGCCGTTACTGTACCTCTTTTTTCGAATGCTGCTTTTAGTAATGGTATTTTGTCAAAATCAACTTTTTTAAATTCTTCATCTTCCGAAACAACAACGATTCCCTTTTTAGTCTGTATTTCAACGGGAATAATTTCATCGTCAAAAAAACCATTTTCCGTGGCATCCTTGGCTCTTTTATATGAATCAATAGCGTAGGCATCTTGGGTTTCACGACTGAACCCATATTTTCGGGCTGTCTGATCAGCAAAAACACCCATTGGAATTTGGTCATAAACGTCCATTAAACCATCTCTTTCCAAACCGTCAACCAATGTACTTGAACCGTATTTATAACCAAATCTTGCTTTAGGAATATAATAGGGGGCATTTGACATACTTTCCATTCCACCTGCCACAGCCACTTCAGTTAAACCCAACATAATGCTTTGGGCGGCATAAATAATAGCTTTCGCACCCGATGCACACACTTTATTAACGGTTGTACAACGTACCTGTACAGGCAAACCAGCTCCCAAAGCTGCTTGACGAGCTGGTGCTTGTCCAAGATTAGCTGATACTACATTTCCCATGATAACCTCCTCAACTATTTCAGGTTTTATTCCTGCTTTTTCGATAGCCCCTTTGATGGCAATACTACCTAATTCAGTAGCTGAAAGACTTGATAAAGCCCCTCCAAAACTTCCAATCGGCGTTCTAACTGCCGATACAATATATACTTCTTGAATACTCATAAATTTATATTTACCAATTTTTAGTGATATGTAAATCTTTTCTTTTAACTAAATTTTGTCGTTGTTGAATATATTGAATTTCACTATTTTTCATTCCATCTAAAATCGTTTTTGCCTTTTCGGGAGTTAATCCGTAGTTTTTAAGAGTTTTTAGCAATTCTTTTTGAGAATCATTTTTGGATATTTCTGCCTTTTCCACTTGCGTATTTGGAGGAAGAATTTGTTGATTTTGCTTTGATTTTGGTGTATTCTGAGTTTTTGCTCTTTGTGGATGATATTGTCTTTTTAATAACTCATAGTTAAACCTTGCTATTTCATTATCAGGCTTAAGAATTAACGCCTCCTTAAACAATGACAAGGCACGTACAGTGTCTTTGTCATTACAAAAAATTATTCCCAATTGTGAGTAAGTCGTTGATGCCAATAAAGGTTCTTTTAAACTTACTAACTGGGCATACTTTCTCCGAGATGCAGGTATATTATTTTCCTCAAAAAGTGAATTCGCAAGGTTTAGAGTTACTTCTGGCGGTGTAAAAAAAGTTTGTTTAGCTAAAAATTGAAATTGCAAAGTAGCGTCAGAGAAATCTCCTTGCAAGTATGCTCGTTGTGCATCAATAACTGCTCTGTTACGAATACTTACCTTCGTAAAAGAACTATTATCGAGAACCCAAAGAAATATATAAAAAATGAAGGAGTTGATATATGTCGGTTTTTAAATTAACAATCGTAAATAAATTTTTCAAATCAATACAGGTAGATTCCAAAAATTAATAAAATCAGTTAAATGTATCAAGGGTATAAAAGAAGTGAATATCACAATTGAAAAGTTCTTACCGTGAAGAATACATCAATTCCAAGCAAAAATAATGCAATGATTAGAAAATAAAAATATTTATTTGCAATAACATCAATTTGACGTTCATCAATAAGGTTTGAAGTAATTTCTTCCACATGATTAATCAAATCATTAAAACTATTAGACACTGTATTGATTTCTAAATATTTGCCTCTTGTTTCTGAAGCAATTTTCTTCATTGAAGTGGCATCTAATTTGGTAATAATATTATTCCCATCTGCGTCTTTTTTAAGATTATTTCCCTCTCTTAACGTAATTCCATTCAATGTACCAATGCCAACTGCAAAGAAATTTATTCCTTTTCGTCGGATTTGCGAATAGATAGTTTTATCAACAATTCCAAAATTCTCTCCATCACTTATTAGAATAATAGCCTTTGATTGAGCTTTCGATTTAGTTTTGGATAATTTGTTTATTGCTAATTCAAGAGCGGGTGTAAAGTTTGTACCTCCTTCATTAAATATATCAGTGTTTATTTTAGGAACTAAATAGTCTATGGCTTTTCTATCAAAGGTAAGGGGTGACAACATTTGGGCATCCTCGGAAAAAATAATTAATCCAATTCGGTCATTACTAAATTTATTAATAAATCTATTAATTTCAAATTTTGCTTTTTCTATTCTGCTTGGCTGAATATCAGTGGCATCCATTGATTTTGAAACGTCAATTAATAAAAATATATCTTTCCCTTGAGCCTTAATAGTCCCTTTCATCTCTCCAAATGATGGATTCAAAAGAGCCAAAATCATTAATCCAAAATAAAAACTTCGGAGTATAAATTTTAAAATACTTGAACGGGCAGTCGTGTCTAAACGGCGTGCAATCCAGAATATACGTCCCAGATATACGAGGTATAAAATGAAAAATATTGCCAGAAACCACTGTTCCGTTCTACTAAGTTCGGAGATTAAATTCATATTGCCCTTTATGGGATTATCCGTTATTTATGCGAAAATAACTAAAAGGGTTTAGATAACAAGAATCAACAGGATCTTTAATGGATTAGACGCAATTCATTGGATGCCGTATGCCTTTACTACAAAAATTGTCGGACAAGCAAATTTTCTTAACTTTGCAATCGAAAAAAATAAAGAATGAAAGAAATTAATAAAATTGAAATAGCTCGTAATCCAAAAGAGATTAAGAAAGTTCAAAACCAATTTGAAGTTACGGAAGAAGTGGAATTATTGACTTTCTTATTGGCAAAGATGCCCAATAAAAGCCGTCATAACATAAAATCTTATTTAAGAGATAAACAAGTGTTGGTAAATAATAAGGCTGTAACCCAATTTAACCACTTATTAAAACCTAAACAAGTTGTTAATATCAAGGATGGAAAAGCCCCTGAAGAACAAAAATATAAAGGCTTAACTATCATTTTTGAAGATCAACACCTTATCGTAATTGATAAACAAGAAGGAACGTTGTCAATTGCCACGGATAAGCAGAAATTACATAATGCTTACAGTATTTTGAGTGATCATATCAAGAAGGAAGACCCAAGAAATCGTATTTTTGTAATTCATCGTCTTGATCGTGAAACTTCAGGTTTGATGATGTTTGCTAAAAGTGAACGAGTGCAAAAAATGATGCAAGAATCGTGGAATGCGACTATCCGTGAACGTACATATTTAGCGGTCACGGAAGGATTTGTAAAAGATAAGGAAGGTGTAATTGAATCTTATTTAGTTGAAAACAAAGCACTTACTGTTTATTCAACAAATAATCCCAATTTAGGCAAGCACGCAATTACGCACTATGAAACCTTAAAAGCGACAGAAAATAATTCATTATTGAAAGTAAATTTAGAGACAGGTCGTAAAAACCAAATTAGGGTTCACATGAAAGACATTGGCTATCCAATTGTGGGAGATGAAAAATATGGGGCTAAAACAGACTCAATTGGACGTTTAGGTCTTCATGCTTGGGTTTTATCGTTTATTCATCCAATAACTAACGAAGAAATGTTTTTTGAGACGAAGATTCCAAAGAAATTTTTGTGGTTGTTTTAAAAATAAGTCATTAGAAAAATTATTTAAGGAAGCCTTCGCTCTAAGCAAAGTCTTCCTTTTAATCTACTGCTTACTAAATACCATTTACTTTTTTATCTCCTAAAAACATTATCCAAAACCACTGCCGTTGCAATTCCTGCATTTAAGGATTCTGCTCCTCCAAATCTTGGAATTGTAATTTTATGAGTAATTAATTTCGTGATTTCATCCGATATTCCATTGGCTTCATTACCAATGATAATATAACCAGAATCGTTAAAAACAGTATGATGAATGTTCTCACCGTCTAATAAAGTTCCATAGATATTAACCTGCTGATTTTTGATAAAGTCCACTAAATCAACGTAATAAAGGGATACTCTGGTGAAAGAACCCATTGTAGCATTAATTACTTTAGGATTATAATAATCAACCGTTGAAGGCGAACAAATTATTTTCGTAACTCCGTACCAGTCTGCGATACGGATAATTGTTCCTAAATTTCCAGGGTCCCGAATATCATCTAAAATCAAGGCGAATTCTTTTTCCTTAACCAATAATTCAAGGTTTTCTTTCGTTTTCACCACAGCAAGTGCGGCATTATTTGAAGAAAATAAACCCGCTTTTTCAAGCTCTTCAGCTTTCACAATTTCAGGTTGAATTGAGAGCAATTGAAAAATTGCTTCATTTTCCTTAAAAAAATCATCGGTAACAAAGAGTAATTCAAGCTCAAAGTCAACATTTAGTAATTCAAGTACACTTTTTGCCCCCTCTACCACAAAAGATTGATGTTCTACTCGAAATTTCTTTTGTTGTAGAGAATTAATGTATTTAATTTGGTTTTTGGTTATCATAATTTACCTAATTGTTTATTTGTGAACTATGATTCACAAAAATATTTATCCTGTCAAATTGCCAAAATTAATATTTATCACTTGAAACAAATCTTTTTATACATATTGCTTTTTGCAACAACATTCTATATTTTGGGGTGTTCTCCAAAGAGTGTCCTTACTGCCCCTTTATTGTCATCGCAAACTTTCAAAGGAAACAAAATCCTTCCAAAAGAACGTTTAGAAGCTCTATTACCGCAAAAACCTAACCAAAAACTTCCACTTCCATTTATTCGTTTAACGCCTGGCCTATATTTTTATCGATTATTCTCAGCTAAAATCTTCCCATTTACGAATAAAACTTATACAGAAAGAAAAATTGAATGGCAAAAAGACCTCACAAAGTTAAATGATGATTTTGACCAAGCAGCGAAAGGATTGGATAATAATTCGGCTGAATATTTAAAATTGTCGAAAAAAAAGGATAATGTAAGTCAAAAACTTATTAAAAAAATTAATGAAGGCAATTGGGCAATGCGCACATTTGGCGAACAGCCATCGTATTTTTATGAAGAAGATGCCATTAAAAATGTTGAAAAAGTAAAGACTTACCTCAAAAATCATGGCTTCTTTAAATATGCAGTTTCCTATAAGAAAGATTCAACTTTTTTTAATAGAAGAGGTATTGATGTTACTTATTTGGTTAATGAGGGCATTGTTTTTCCCTTCAAACAAACTGATTCTGTTGTGGTTGAAAACCCAACTATTAAAGATATTTTAAAAGCAAATCAAAGCGACAATTTTTTAAAAGTTGGGGAAAGATTAGAAGTTGAAAAAGTAAATGAAGAGAAGGGTCGAATTGAACAATTGCTGAAAAATAACGGGTATTATAACTTTTCAAAAGATAATATTGCTATTAGAATAAATGATATTGATACTTCCTTCACAAAAGGGATTGAGGCAATAACCTACATTCCAAATCCTTCACGCCCTCCGCAAAATTTGAATTACAGTAAAGCATATTCTATCAATAAAGTTACTTTTATTTCTGATGGTTCATCGCCTAATATAACAAATCCAAAAGTTGATACCATTCTAAATAATGGCATACGATTTATTTTTGTAAATAAACGATTTTCAACTAAATTATTGGATTCCAAAATTGCGATTCGTCCCAATGATTTATACAAACTTAAAAATCGATTACAAACAGAGAAAAACCTTTACGCACTTGACCAATTTCAATTTACCAGAATTAATTTTGACACCACCCGTGGCTTATTGGATGCTACCATTTACTCCCGTCCATTGGATAAATATCAGTTTACAGCTGAGACTGGTGGAAGTGTTTTTCAGTCGGTTTTTGGACCTTTTTTTACTACCACTTTAAAAATTCGTAACATTGGTGGTAGTGCCAGTTCACTGGAAAACAATGTTAGGTTTGGTTTTGAGGCACAAACAGGATTTTTTAATACAGGGTCTGTAAGCAGAAATTTAGAATTAGGCTTAAATACATCCTTAATAATTCCCAAAATTTTAGCTCCTAATTTTATTGCCCAAAAGTTAAACGCTTTCACGCCACAGACAAGGATTGGGATTGGAGTTCAATACACTGACCGTCAGGAGTATAGTAGGTTAAATTTTAAAATCAATGGATCTTACCTTTGGCGACCAAATCAAAAACAATTCTGGCAAGTGTCTTTGGTAGATTTAAACTTAATTTTTACGAGTAATCAAACCGAATTATTTAAAAATTATCTCGAATCATTAAGAATAAAAGGAAATAATTTGGGACAAAGTTTCAATAAATCCTTCGTCTCAACCATCAATGCATCTTATACTTACACCGATGACCCTTATGGTCAAATCACAAAAGGAAAATATTTTAGAATCTTGATGGAATCAGGTGGGACAACCCTGAATTTACTTCCAAAAAGTAGGATTGGATTTTTATCAAGCATTTTTGGGGATAGTTTGCAGTTTTTTAAATTCGTAAGAGTAAATGCCGATTTCAGAAAATATATTGCTGTTGGTTTGAGAAAAAATGCAAGCTTTGCTTATAAAATCAACACTGGACTTGCTTATTCTTATGGCACTGAACGAAATCTTCCTTACGAGAAAAACTTTTTCGTAGGTGGACCCAGCAGTATTCGTGCTTGGCGACCGAGAACTTTGGGGCCAGGTTCAGATTCAACATCTGCGAGTTTGGATAAACCAGGGAGCATCCTGTTGGAAGCAAGTGCTGAATATCGTTTCAAAATTTTGCGTTTTTCGGGAGATTATAATTTGAATGGTGCATTTTTTGTGGATGCAGGGAATGTTTGGCGTTTTCAAGGACAAAATACAGAAGGCGTAACGGGAAGCGATTTCCAATTTAATCGTTTTTATAAAGAAATTGCCGTTGGAACAGGTTTTGGAATAAGAATAGATTTATCCTTTTTTGTAATACGTTTTGATGGGGCTGTGAAAGTTATTGACCCATCACAAATAGAAGGAAATCGTTGGGTTTTGTTTAAAGATAAAAATAATTTCAAAGGAGATATTAAAAATAATGGAAATCCATTAGTTTTTAACTTTGGTATTGGATACCCTTTTTAGAATTTAAAACTAATTAGAATAATGAAAAAATTACTACTATCTTTTGGCATTATATTAACACTCGCCATTCAACCATCAAAAGCTCAAAATTCAGTTGAGCAAACGGCACGAATCAAGGCTATTTTACCAGTAATTGACCAGATTTGCCAAGATTTTGCTACAAAGATGCATTTGCCAAGTTTGGCTTACGGACTGGTTTTTAATGGACAAGTTATCCATTCAAAAAGCCTTGGAATTACAAATATTCCAACAAAAAGTCTTGCCAATAATCAATCAGTGTATCGAATTGCTTCCATGTCTAAGAGTATTACGGCGATGGCAATTTTACAATTGAGAGATGCTGGTAAATTAAAATTAGATGACCCCGCTTATTTATATATTCCAGTATTGAAGGGTCAAAAATTTTCGAATGATTCTCCTGAAATTACCATCCGACATTTATTGACTCACGCCGCAGGTTTTCCAGAAGATAATCCTTGGGGCGACCGCCAGCTGGCAATTTCTGATGAGACTATGCTCAAAATGTTAAAAAAAGGTATTTCCTTTTCTAATACGCCTGGAACAACTTACGAATACAGCAATATGGGCTTTGCTATGTTAGGATATATTATTAAAAAGGTAAGTGGAGAAACCTATCAGAATTATACCCTTAAACATATTTTGAAACCTTTGGGGATGAACAATACTTACTGGGATTATACCAAAGTACCGAAAAACCAATTGGCAATCGGTTATAGATGGATTGACGAAAATTGGGTCGAACAACCCATGCTTGGCGATGGTGCTTACGGGGCAATGGGCGGAATGCTGACAACAATTGAGGACTTTTCTAAATACATGAACTTCCACCTTTCGGCTTCAGTTTCTGACAAAAAAGAGTCACTCGTTTTAAGAAGAAGCTCGCTGAGAGAAATGCACCAACCTTGGAATTTTAGTGCTTTTATTGTGGAAAATAAAGATGCCTTGGGTAAACCCTGTCCTTTTGTTTCAGCCTATGGATATGGCTTACGTTGGGTACAAGATTGTTCTCATACTATTGGAATTGGTCACAGCGGAGGCTTGCCAGGATTTGGCAGTAATTGGAAAATTCTACCTGATTATGGCATCGGATTTGTTTCATTTGCCAATCGAACGTATGCTCCTGCAAGTAATTTGAATACGCAAATTTTGGATACTTTAATTGCTTTAGTAAATCTAAAACCACGTCTATTATTTATATCTGATATTTTAAAGCAGCGTCAGAAGCAATTAATAAGTATTTTACCTGAATGGAATAAAGCTGAAGCAACAGGAATTTTTGCAGAGAATTTCTTTTTAGATTATTTTCCGATAAGCTTGAAAAAAGAGGCAGAAAGCATTTTTGCAAAAGCGGGAAAAATCATAAAAATTGGCGAAATGAAGCCAGAAAATAACCTTCGAGGTTCTTTTATATTGGAAGGAGAAAACGCAAATATCGAAATTAGCTTTACACTTTCTCCCGAAAAACCAGCGTTGATTCAAGAATATAATATCAAAGTAATTAAGAAGTAATAAAATTTCTGCAGAGGGATTAGTGAAAGTAGATTTCGAGCGTTAGGGCGAGAAGAATGATAGTTTGGGAAATTATTATAAGATGAAGGAAGATTAGTTCATGATTACGAAAACTCTTACTCATAAACTGATCAATCTTCGACTTATTCTGGAAGGCAAATCGAGATATGGATAAATAAGATTTCTCATCTTATACGATTAAAAACCAATTTACATAATATCATTCGCTTCACTTGAACAATCTAAAATAAATCTGCCATTCTGTCATATTTTTTCGTAAATTTGCCCAATAATTTACGATTCTAATAAAATCATGAGAGACTTAGAAATACTTACAGAGACAGACAAAGAAACCTTAGAATTGCCCCGTACGAGCGTAGAGGAGAATAATATTACGGGCAAAAGAAAATTATACATTGAAAGTTATGGTTGTCAGATGAATTTCTCTGATTCAGAGATAGTCACTTCCATTCTACAACAAGGTGGATATGCCACAACTGCTAATTTTGAAAATGCTGACGTAATTCTTTTAAATACGTGTTCTATTCGAGACAATGCCGAACAAAAGGTCAGAAATCGGTTAAATAATTTTGGTTATTTAAAGAAAAAACGCCCTGATTTAATCGTAGGTGTTTTGGGTTGCATGGCTGAACGGTTGAAAACAAAGTTTTTAGAAGAAGAAAAAATCGTGGACGTAGTAGCAGGACCAGATTCTTACCGTGACCTCCCAAATCTCCTCAGTGAAGCCGAAGATGGACAAAAAGCTATCAATGTTTTCCTTTCAAAAGAAGAAACTTACGCCGATATTTCCCCCGTTCGTTTGAATTCTAATGGCGTAACGGCTTTTGTTTCTATCATGCGTGGTTGTGACAATATGTGTTCATTTTGCGTTGTGCCCTTCACTCGTGGTCGTGAACGCTCACGTGATGTCTATTCAATTCTAAAAGAATGTCAAGACTTATTAGATAATGGATATAAAGAAGTTACGCTTTTAGGGCAAAATGTGGATTCTTACAAATGGGCTTCCGAAGATGGTTTGGAAAAAGTAAACTTTGCTCAACTTCTTGAAAGAGTAGCACTAATTAATCCAACTTTAAGAGTTCGTTTCTCAACTTCCCATCCAAAAGATATTTCGGACGAAGTGCTTTATACCATCAAAAAATACGAAAATATTTGTAAGTATATTCATCTACCCGCCCAAAGTGGTAGTAGTCGTATTTTAAAAATGATGAACCGCACCTACGACCGTGAGTGGTATATTAATCGTGTTGATGCTATCCGTAATATTTTAGGTCAAGATTGTGGCGTATCGCAAGATATGATTATTGGATTTTGTACTGAAACCGAAGAAGATCATCAAGAAACACTTTCATTGATGGAATACGTAAAATATGATTATGGTTATATGTTTTCCTATTCAGAACGCCCAGGAACGCCCGCTGCCAAGAAATTTGTGGATGATATTAGTCCCGAAATCAAACAACGCCGTTTAGCTGAAGTGATTGATTTACAGTTAAAATTATCTTTAGAAAGAAATAATGGAGAAATCGGAAAAGTTCACAAAGTATTAGTTGAAGGTTTTTCAAAACGTTCTGAAGATTTTTTACAAGGACGAAACGACCAAAATAAAAAGGTGATTTTTGCAAAAGAAAATTCTAACGGTGTGGCGTTTCGCAAAGGGGATTATGTGATGGTGAGAATCACATCTTGTTCATCGGCAACTTTGAAGGGGGAAGCAATAAAAATTTAAAATCTAAGAAAATGCAAAGATTTCAAATACAATCAACAGATTTACCGTATTACAGTTACCAAGATTATAAAAAGTGGGATAATCAATGGGAACTCATCGGAGGAGTTCCGTTTTCAATGTTTCCTTTACCTACAGTTAAACATCAACGTTTAAATAAGTTAATTGTTAGAATATTAGATGATGAGATAGAACGTAATGGTTGTGGTGATTGTGAGGCAATGATGCCCGTTGACTGGAAAATTGATGAAAATACAATCGTACAACCTGATGCCTCAATTATTTGTACTGAATTTGATGCAAAATATATCACAAATACGCCAAAACTCGTGTTTGAAATATTATCTCCATCAACTCGCAAGAAAGATTTAACTACAAAATTTGATTTATACCAATTACAAGAAGTAAAATATTACTGTATAGTTGACCCAGAAAATACGGTAGTAACTATCTATCAAATAATTGAAGGTCGCTATCGTCAAGTATTTGAATCTCAAAACGATACCTATATTTTTAATATTGAAGATTGTGAAATAGTCTTTAATTTCAGTAAAATTTGGAAGTAAAAAACTTATGCAAATTCAAGAATTACAATCTATAAAAGCCCGTTTCGGAATTATTGGCAACTCGCCAGCTCTGAACCATGCCATTGAAGTCGCTGGACAAGTCGCCCCAACTGATATGACGGTTTTAATCACGGGCGAAAGTGGTTCGGGTAAAGAATCTTTTTCCAAAATTATTCATAACCTTTCTGCCAGAAAACATGGTCAATTCATTGCCTTAAACTGCGGTGCAATTCCCGAAGGAACAATTGATTCTGAATTATTTGGACATGAAAAAGGCTCATTTACAGGAGCAATTGATGCCAGAAAAGGCTATTTTGAAGTAACAGATGGCGGAACAATTTTCTTGGATGAAATTGCAGAAATGCCTTTAGGAACGCAAGCACGCTTATTAAGGGTTCTGGAAAACGGTGAATTTATCCGTGTTGGCTCATCAAAAGTTCAAAAAACAAATGTGCGAGTAGTGGCAGCAACCAATATTAATTTGATGAATGCCGTTGAACGTGGAAAGTTCAGAGAAGATTTATACTATCGATTAAATACAGTTCCGATTTTTGTGCCTCCTCTTCGAGACAGAGGAATGGATATTGAATTATTATTCAGAAAATTTACGACCGATTTTGCGGAAAGATACCGCATCAAACCGATTCAATTAACGCCCGATGCACAACAGATTTTATTGTCTCAACGGTTTCCAGGGAATATTCGTCAGCTGAAAAATTTGGCAGAACAAATTTCAATTTTGGAAGTGGATGAACGAATTATTGATGCTACAAAATTGACTCGTTATTTACAGATGAATAATGGACAATCTATTGGTAACAGTCTAATTCGCAGAGATACGCAGGATAAACAAGCGGACAATTTTTCGGAAAGAGAATTACTGTACAAAATTCTTTTTGATATGAGAAAAGATGTTACGGAGTTGAAAAAAATGTTTTTAGAAGTATTGAAAAACGGAGAAATCAGTCCTGAAATTTTGAAAGAAAATGAGGGATTATTTCAGAATTTAGAACCCGAAAGAGCCTTCCAATATCAGCCAAACACGCATCAACCCGAAACTAATCCCGCCCGAATTTTATCCAATAATCACGGAAATTATCAACCCAATCCTGAATTAACCATTATTAATTACAATGGTGAGAATCAGGAGAATAAAAATGGTTTCATAGACGTTACTCACGAAGCCGAAGAAGTATCTTTCTCACTCGAAAAACAAGAGAAAGGCATGATTATCAGAGCTTTACAGAAAAATAAAAACAAACGAAAATATGCCGCAAAAGACTTGGGAATCTCAGAAAGAACTCTTTATAGAAAAATTAAACAATATGATATTGAAGAAGAGTAATTTAGTTAATAATGAAAAATTAGTATTCTATAATTTGAAGAAGAATTTAATGCGACACCTTCTTTATTTTTCACTTTTAATTATTAATTTTTCATTATTAATTAGTTGTTACACCTTTCGAGGAGCAAGTCTGGACCCAAATTTAAAGACCATTCAAATTCAGAATTTTCAGTTTCAAACGGCAGGTGGACCGCCAAATTTAAGCTTGCAATTTAATGAGAAATTGAAAGAATATTTTCAACGCAATACTTCTTTAAAAACGACTAATATCAATCCAGATTTAATGTTTGAAGGGGCAATTATCGGATTTACAGTTGAACCAAAAGCTGCTTCATCGGATGACAAAGGTGGTTTAAATCGCTTGACAGTTACTGTTCAAGTAAAATTTACGAATGCCAAAAACGATGAAAAGAGTTACGACCAAGAATTTTCTTTCTATCAAGATTTTGCTCAAACTCAAACCATTACAGCTGTACAAGGAGAATTAGTACCCAAGATTTTAGACCAAATTGTCTTAGACATATTTAATAAAACTGCTGGAGAATGGTAAGTTTAATTAACAGTTTTTCTCTTTGATTATTAATTAATTATTCAACAAATGAATAAAGACGTATTTTCATATCTTGTTGCTCATCCTTCTAATATTTCATTATCGGATTTAAAAATGGTTGAAGCAATCTCAAAACAGTATCCTTATTGTCAATTAGGACATATTTTATTGGCAAAAGGCTATCATACACATTATTCTAAAGAGTTAGCTTTTGAGAAAATTCGTCATGCTTCTGCCCATGCCATTAGTCGGAATGCCTTACGTAAGTTGATTAATGGTAGTTTTAAGAATGAAATAAGATCGACAACTCATTCTAAATTTGAATCAGAATATTTGCATAAATTTAAAGAAGTACCTGTAAACCAAATAGCTAATTCAACGGAGGAAGATATTATGGAGCAAACAGAATTAATTTCAAATCTTGATATGTTGACTAATTCATCTGCTGTTGAAGATTTATTATTGGATGACATTATACAGAGAAAACAATTACAAAATTCAATAATTGATAATTTTTTAATGAAAGACCCAGGTTTAATCAGGACAACCAAGAGTCAATTGGAAGCCTTGGGAAAACAAGAAGATTTATCCGTTGGAAGTGCCAAATTAGAAAAAGGAATTGTTACTGAGAGTTATGCTAAAATTTTAACCATGCAAGGGCGTAGAGATAAAGCAATTGAGGTTTATGAGAAATTAATTTTGAAATTTCCAGAAAAAAAGACTTACTTTGTAAGCAAAATACAAGAATTAGCATAGTTTTATACAATTTGAAAATGGTTTAATTTAAATATGATTTCTCAAAAAATTCATCAATCTTATTTTAAATATTTTCTAATAGACAAATCATTAAATTTTCAAGTTAACTTATTTTCAAATTAAAGTCATGTTCGGAGCAATTATCGTTATCATTTGCATTATTGCAGTATTATTAGTTTTTGTGGTATTAATTCAGAATCCAAAAGGTGGAGGTCTTTCAGGTGAGTTTGGCACGTCTGGTGCAAGCCAAATGTTTGGCGTACAGCGCACTGGAGACCTTTTAGAACAAATCACATGGGGTGGAGCATTAACCATTGCTTTATTGGTTTTGGCAACAAAATTTATCACGCCAACTGATACAGGAAGTGGTATTGAATCACAGAATGTGGAAGCGGCGAAAGGAAAAGCAGGAATTCCTGCAGCAACTACGCCAGCACCAAATCCTACTGCACCTTCAGCAAACCCAATCGCACCTGCAACGCCTGCACCTGCGAAAAAATAATAAGTAGATATTATCAAAGAAGGAGTGCTCCAAAAGGCACTCCTTTTTTGATGTCTGAAATATCAAATATATATGTCATTTTATGCCATGACATATAAAAAAAATTATAATCTGTCAGCAAAACTGACAATTTTGCAGTATTTTAGGCAATGGCACAAAATATGACGAAATTTGTCATGTTGGGCTATGAGTATTAGGTTTTAGGTATTAGAGAATTGCTATTTTTATTCACTAACCTTTAAAACCTATCCCGAAAACCTAACGAAAACCTAAAAGAATCATTTCAAAATAAATTTTAAAATCAATGTCAACAGTTAGTATTAAGCCTTTAGCTGACAGAGTTCTGGTTGAACCAGCAGCCGCAGAAGAAAAAACATCATTCGGGATTATTATTCCTGATACTGCCAAAGAAAAACCACAGAGAGGAATTGTTATTGCAGTTGGTGCTGGCAAAAAAGACGAGCCAATGACAGTAGTAGTTGGGGACACGGTTTTATACGGTAAATATTCTGGAACTGAGATTGCAGTTGAAGGAAAAGATTACTTAATTATGCGTGAAAGCGATATTTTTGCAATTCTTTAATTAGGCAATAGAGGTTAGATGTTAGGCAATAGTGTCTCCTCAAACCGTTTAATTTTCATATTTTCAAATTACCAAATTTTCAAATTAATATAATGGCAAAGGAATTATTTTTTGACACGGATGCACGTGACAAACTAAAAAAAGGTGTTGATACCTTAGCAAACGCTGTAAAAGTAACGTTAGGACCAAAAGGACGTAATGTAATTATTGATAAAAAATTCGGTTCACCAACAATTACGAAAGATGGTGTATCGGTAGCAAAAGAAATTGAGTTAGAGGATCCAGTTGAAAACATGGGTGCTCAATTAGTTAAAGAAGTTGCTTCTAAAACGGCTGATCAAGCAGGTGATGGTACAACAACAGCAACCGTTTTGGCTCAAGCTATTTACACAATCGGTTCTAAAAACGTTGCGGCGGGTGCAAACCCAATGGATTTGAAACGTGGTATTGACAAGGCGGTTTTAGCGGTTGTGGCTTCATTGAAATCTCAATCAAAAGCAATCGAAACTTCTCAACAAATTGCTCAAGTTGCAACAATTTCTGCTAACTCTGATTTAACCATCGGTACGATGATTGCAGATGCGATGGAGAAAGTTGGTCGTGAAGGTGTTATTACGGTTGAAGAAGCTCGTGGAACTGAAACGGAAGTTAAAACTGTAGAAGGAATGCAGTTTGACCGTGGATATTTATCTCCTTACTTTGTGACAAATACTGAGAAAATGGAAGTTGAATTAGAACGTCCTTTTATCTTAATTTCAGAGAAGAAAGTATCTTCAATGAAAGAATTATTGCCAGTTTTGGAAGTAGTTGCACAAACAGGTCGTCCATTGTTAATCATTGCAGAAGATGTTGATGGTGAAGCTTTAGCTACTTTAGTAGTAAACAAAATCCGTGGAGCTTTAAAAGTTTCTGCTGTGAAAGCTCCAGGTTTTGGTGATCGTCGTAAAGCAATGTTAGAAGATATTGCTGTTTTAACGGGTGGTACAGTAATCTCTGAAGATCGTGGTTTTAAATTAGAAAATGCTTCAATTGAATATTTGGGACAAGCTGAAAAAATCATTATTGACAAAGACAATACTACTATTGTTAATGGTGATGGTGATAAAGATGGTATTACGGCTCGTGTAAACCAAATTAAATCACAAATTGAAAATACAACTTCTGACTATGACCGTGAGAAATTGCAAGAACGTTTAGCTAAATTAGCTGGCGGTGTTGCGATTCTTTATATCGGAGCAGCTACAGAAATTGAAATGAAAGAGAAAAAAGACCGTGTTGATGATGCTCTTCACGCTACTCGTGCAGCCGTTGAAGAAGGTATTGTTGCAGGTGGTGGTGTTGCTTTTATCCGTGCAATAACGGCTTTAGAAGACCTACAAGGTGAAAACGAAGATCAAACAACTGGTATCAACATTATTCGTCAAGCTATTGAGTCTCCTTTGAGAACAATCGTAGCAAACGCTGGTGGTGAAGGTTCAGTAGTAGTTAATGCTGTAAAAGCAGGAAAAGACGACTTCGGATATAACGCTCGTGAAGATAAATACGAAAATATGTTGGCAGCAGGTATCATTGACCCTACGAAAGTAACACGTTTGGCTTTGGAAAATGCAGCATCAATTGCAGGATTGTTGTTAACAACAGAATGTGTAATTGCAGACAAACCAGCACCAGCAGAAGCAGGTCACTCACATGGTGGCGGTGGAATGGGCGGAATGATGTAATTCTGATAATTCTATTA
>JACMRQ010000289.1 GCA_014376355.1 Arcicella sp.
ATATACTGCGTGTAAAGAGGTAGTTTATAGCCATTACACAGAATAAAAGTTGATTTAGAAATCTTGTTTTCCGAGTATAATTCTCTAATAATAGAAATGTCAAATGCCGATGACGTTTCCAAGTGAACGTTATGACTTAGGACTTCTTCAACAATAAACTTGAAGTGAGAAGATTTTGTACAATAACAATAAGTATAATTTCCCTTGTAATTGTACTTTTTAATGGCATTTTTGAAAAGTCTTTTTGAGTTTTCGATATGCTCACCAATCTTTGGAAGATAGGTTATTTTGAGGGGCGTACCATACTGTTGGATAATGTCCATCAAAGGTACATTATTGAACAAAAGTTCATTATCATGGTCGATATTGAATTCCAACGTTGGGAATTCAATCGTTTGGTCAATCAAGTCAATATAGTTCTTCATCCTAAGCTAAAAAGCATAAATTGGGGAAAGTTATTAATTAATAGTTACTGAATATTAGTTAAACTCTTGATAATCAGTAACCTAATGATTATTTCGAGAAACTTGATGGTTAAATTAGTAGATTATTTGTATTTTCTTGATACTTACACTTTATAATTCATAATTCCTACCTCATATCAATCCTTCAAAATTGTGCAAAAGTGCAATAAAAGTATGACCTTTGCAAGTAAATAAATAGGTTTTAACCCTTGTTTAACGTTCTGTTCTTAAAATTAGTTTATGTTAGTAGTTGATTAGTAAATTATAGATAGTGACAAACAGTTTTATCGCTATTTTCCATTCGCTTATTCGCTCATTTCTTTTTATGCAAAAAATACACTTCATAGCAATTGGCGGGGCAGCAATGCATAATTTGGCAATTGATTTACATAATAGAGGCTATCAAATCACGGGTTCTGATGATGAAATTTATGAGCCATCAAGAACTTTGTTAGCTGAAAGAGGAATACTTCCCAATGAAATGGGGTGGTTTCCTGAGAAGATTACCACTGATTTATCTTGTATAATTTTGGGAATGCACGCCCGTTTGGACAATCCAGAATTGGTGAAAGCTCAAGCATTAGGCATCAAAATTTATTCGTATCCAGCATTTATTTATTCGCAAAGTCTTCACAAACAACGAGTTGTCATTGCAGGAAGCCACGGAAAAACCAGTATTACGTCCATGATTCTGCACGTTTTAAAGTTTCATAACCGTGATTTTGATTATATGGTTGGAGCAAGAATTGAAGGTTTTGAAACGATGGCAAAACTTTCTGATGCCCCCATTATTGTAATTGAAGGCGATGAATATTTATCATCTCCGATTGACCGCCAACCGAAATTCTTGCACTATCATCCCCATGTGATGTTGATGTCGGGAATTGCTTGGGATCATATTAACGTTTATCCAGATTTTAATAATTATGTTCATCAATTTGAATTATTAGCCAATGATTTACCAAAAGCAGGAAGTTTTATTTACGATGAAACTGACCCTTTAGTTAATAAAATAGGGTCTGTAGAACGTTTAGGTATCAAAAAGTTTCCTTATCAAGCCTTGCCAAATCGTGTGAAAGATGGCAAAACATTTTTGATTTTACCAAACAAAAAAGAAGTAGAAATTCAAGTTTTCGGTGAACATAACCTTAAAAACTTAAATGGTGCGAGATTAGTTTTAGCTCAAATCGGGATTGATGATAATGAGTTTTACGCTGCGATTCCTTCCTTTAAAGGGGCAGAAAAACGCTTAGAATTGGTTGGCAGAAATGAGCATACAGTAATTTATAAGGACTTTGCTCATGCACCATCCAAAGTGGAGGCGACCACAAAGGCAGTAAAAGCACAATTCCCTGAACGTCAATTAGTTGCCTGTTTGGAATTGCATACTTTTAGTAGTTTGAATAAAGATTTCTTAGGAGAATACGCCAATAAACTAAATTCTGCTGATGTGGCGGTAGTATATTTCAGTCCTAAAACTTTGGAACATAAAAAGTTGCCTGCCATTACTCCAGAAGATATTAAAGTTCACTTTAATAATCCCAATCTTCATATTTTTACGGATAATGATTCGCTGAAAGATTTTCTTCTTGCTCAACGATGGCGTAACTCAAATTTACTGATGATGTCATCTGGGACTTTCAATGGGTTAAATTTTCAGGAGTTGGCTGGGTTGATTTTAATACGAAATGAATTTCCAGTTTGAAAACATACAAGATATGAGCATTAGGATACAATTGAACAGTAGATGATTTGGTAATTAAAGATTAATGAAATTCAAAATCCTCCCATCCGATACCCTATTACCTCACTTCACTATACAAGAAGATGAGTTGGGAAAACGAATGGCTAATTTTCAAAAATTTCAGAATACCATTCAAGATTTCACTTTTTATACGTCCAGTTCGGTTGTGTATTCTTCCAAAATTGAAGGCGTAGAAATTGAGTTAGATTCTTACTTAAAATATAAATTATTAGGAATTAAATTTTTGGTAAATTACACCAAAAAAGCAGATGACTTATTTGAAGCATATTCCTTTGCCAGAAGTAGAATTTTGAATGAAAAAAACATTTTAGAAGCCCATAAATTAATCACTAAAAATTTTCTAAAAGCCTCAGAGAGAGGACGGTGGCGAGTTTCGCCTATGTTTGTAATGGGTGGAGAAAGAACATTGTATGTTGCCACCAATCCCGAACAAGTGAAGGGGGAACTTGTAAATTTTTTTGCCGATTTATCATTGCTTTTGAGAACAGAATTAAGCACTCGAGAGACATTTTTCTATGCTTCGCTATTACATCTCATTTTCTTAAATATTCACCCGCTGAATGATGGAAATGGACGAACTGCAAGGCTTTTGGAAAAATGGTTTTTAGCTTCAAAATTGGGTGATAAAGCTTGGCAAATACCCTCTGAAAAATATTATTATCAACACAAAAACGAATATTATCACAATTTACAACGCATTGGTTTTGAGTATGAAACGATGGATTATAACAAAGCATTACCATTTGTAAGTATGCTTGTAGCTTGTGTGTAAACTACAAAACAATGAACAGAATAAAACAACTTTTTCAAGAGAAAAAAAATGACATCCTCAACGTTTATTTCACCGCAGGATTTCCAAAAATAAACGATACAGTTTTAATTTTGAAGGCCTTACAGGATGGTGGGGCAGATTTAGTAGAAATAGGAATGCCCTATTCTGATCCTGTGGCAGATGGCGAAACCATCCAACAATCTAACCAAGTGGCATTGGATGCAGGGATGTCGGTGAAATTACTATTTGAACAAATTCAAGGTATTCGTGAGGCGGGTATTACCGTTCCCATTCTATTAATGGGATATATTAATCCTGTCTTGCAATTTGGGGTTGAAAACTTTTGTCAGAAATGCCAAGAAGTTGGGGTTGATGGCTTGATTTTGCCCGATATGCCCATTAGTATTTACGAGGAGGAATACAAGGCAATTTTCGATAAATATGGAATTTTGAATACGTTCCTGATAACACCGCAAACCGCCGAAAATAGAATTCGACACATTGATAACATTTCGGATGGATTTATCTACATGGTTTCATCGGCAAGTACAACGGGAGCAAAGACAGGGATTTCAAATGACCAAGAAGTTTATTTTGAACGGGTAAATGCCATGAATCTAAAAAATCCAAGATTAATTGGTTTTGGCATTTCAGATAATGAAACCTTTAAAAAAGCCTCATCACACGCTGCAGGAGCTATTATTGGAAGTGCCTTTATTAAATTACTCGGAATTTCTGAGAATTTAGAAGAAGACATCAAGGCATTTGTAAGTAAAGTAAAAAATGGATAATTATTATTACCTATTTACTATAATTATTTCGATTTTTAGGTATAAAAAAGGATTATCACAGTTGTGTGATAATCCTTTAAAATTTAGTATGTTAGCCTTTATATTAATTCCACAACCTTCTCCGCAGGAAAAACAAATTTAATCGGTTTAGAAACTTTTTCTTTCATCAATGCAATTTCCAAAACTTCATTTACATAATCAACGTAATGAAAATTTAGGTCTGAAATATACGATGGCGTGATTTCTTCGATGTCTTTGCGGTTTTTGTAACAAAGGATAATTTCTTTAATTCCAGCACGTTTAGCCGCTAAAATCTTTTCTTTTATACCCCCAACTGGCAATACTTTCCCTCGTAAAGTTACTTCGCCCGTCATCGCTAAATGAGGTTTCACTTTGCGTTGAGTTAACGCTGAAGCAATAGAAGTGGTCATCGTAATTCCTGCCGATGGTCCATCTTTGGGTACAGCTCCTGCGGGTACGTGTACGTGAAGGTTATAATTTTCAAAAATACGATAATCAATATCATAATCTTCCGCATGAGCTCGTAGATATGAAAGTGCTGCCATTGCCGATTCCTTCATCACATCGCCCAATTGTCCAGAAAGTGTAATTCCTCCCTTTCCACGGTTAAGAATAGATTCAATGAAGAGAATATCGCCTCCTACTGGTGTCCATGCTAAGCCTGTAACTACGCCTGCGGTGTCGTTGGTTTCGTATAGATCTTTATCAAAAATCTCTTGACCCAATAGTTTTACAACTTCTTCTGGTTTAATGGTTTTTGGATATTCTTCCTCCATCGCAATAGATTTTGTAATCTTCCGAATCAACTTCCCAACCTGTTGCTCTAACTTCCGAACGCCCGACTCACTGGTATAACCTTCCACTAATTTTTGCAAGGCTGCATCCGTAATCGTCAAGGTTTTGTTATCTAAACCGTGTTCTTGTTTTTGCTTTGGAACAAGGTGTTTTTTTGCAATTTGCACCTTTTCTTCTATTGTATAACCACTAATATCGATAATTTCCATACGGTCACGAAGGGCAGGGTGAATAGTATCCAATGAATTGGCAGTAGCAATGAATAATATCTTTGAGAGATCATATTCAACTTCCAAATAATTATCTGTAAATGAGCTATTTTGCTCAGGGTCAAGAACTTCTAAAAGTGCCGAAGATGGGTCGCCACGATGGTCTGATCCTACTTTGTCAATTTCATCTAAGATAAAAACAGGGTTGGCCGAACCTGCTTTTTTAATGTTTTGAATCAATTTTCCAGGCATAGCTCCGATGTAAGTTTTGCGATGTCCCCTAATTTCTGATTCATCATGTAAACCACCCAAAGCCATTCGCACATACTTACGACCTAATGCCTTAGCAACCGACTTTCCAAGCGAAGTTTTACCCACGCCAGGAGGGCCATAAAGGCACAAAATTGGAGCTTTCATGTTGCCCTTCATTTTCAAAACTGCCAAATATTCAATAATTCTCTCTTTAACTTTTTCTAATCCAAAATGGTCATTATCCAGAACTTTCTGGGCTTTTTTGAGGTCGAAATTATCTTTAGTAACCTCATTCCAAGGCAAGTCAGTCAATAATTCAACATAATTCATCAACATTGGATATTCTGCTGACATCGAGTTAGTACGTTGCAATTTGGCTAATTCTTTATGGAAATGATCACCGACTTCTTTACTCCATTTTTTATTTGCACCTTTCGCCCGAATCTTATCAATTTCTGCCTCAGGACTCTCCACACCTAATTCTTCCTGCAATACTTTTATCTGTGTGCGGAGGTAATAATCACGTTGTTGTTGGTCAATATCACTACTGGCTTTGCTCTGAATTTCACGCTTGATTTCCAATAAATCGATGTCGTGCATCATCAATTCCAACAGACGACGAGCTTGTTCAAGACCATCTCTGATTTCTAATAATTGCTGTTTTTCATTACCTTCTGCATTAACATTTGCGGATAGAAAATGAACCAAAAAATCAGCGGACTCAATATTGTCAAGGGCAATTTGAGCCTCACGGGGGATTTCTGGATTCAAAAACAAGATTTTAGAAGCCATCTCACGTAAAGACTGAATTAGGGCTTTGTTTTCCTTATTCAATTTTTTGGGTAGTTTGTCGTCCCAATAAGCCACTTTTGCGGTTAAACTTGGATCAGATTTTGTGTATTCTTGTACCTCAAAACGCTTGCGACCTTGCACAATAATAGTAGTGTTTCCACCTGGCAAAGCAATCATCTTGAGTATATGTGCTACCGTTCCAATTTTGTATAAATCATCGCCCGTTGGGTCTTCTTTATTGGGATTTGCCTGAGCAATTACGCCCAAAGTACGGTTGCCTTTGTACGCTTTTTTGACCAAACGCACAGATTTTTGTCGCCCAACAGTAATTGGGATTACCATACCAGGGAATAAAACCATATTACGAACAGGCAAAATAGGTAATTCATCAGAAAGTTTTCCTAATTTTTCATCATCAACATCTTCACCCCCAAGCGGAATAAGTTCTATGTTATCAAAATCAGTGATTTCGGCAAGTCTGAGGTTATTTAAAAATGTTCTATCGTAACTCATATTGTTGATATAAAATTATTGGTTATTGATTGGTAAAAGGTGTTTTAAGGTTTGAGTATGTAGTTAATAATCAAGTAATTAATTAGTGATTTAATTCTACTCTTTAATCTTTTTTTCTGACATTCTGACATAACATAAAAACTTAATGTTAAAATTCACATTCTTCAAAATGATTTATTAAATGGTCAAATGATGTGCCGATTGACAGATTGGCAGATTTATTTTCTATGAAAATAAATCAATAATATCATCTTGAGATAATTTTTTCAAAAACCCATCTTCCGTACTAATAATATCCTTGGCGATGTCCCGTTTTTTATCTTGGAGCAATAAAATTTTCTCCTCAATCGTGTCTTTACAAATCATTCTATAAGCAAAAACTTTCTTTTTCTGACCAATTCTGTGCGTTCTATCAATCGCTTGTTGCTCAACGGCTGGATTCCACCACGGGTCAATTAAATAAACGTAATCGGCTTCCGTCAAGTTAATTCCCACACCTCCAGCTTTCAAACTCATCAAGAAAACACGACAAGTATCATCTTCTTGAAAGTGATTCACACGGTCGGCACGGTCGGTAGTTTTTCCATCTAAATACTCATATTTGATTTTATGTTTTTCTAAATGTCCTTTAATTAAATCTAACATTTTAAGAAATTGGCTAAAAATTAAGATTTTATGATTACCCGCATTTTCCTCGATTTCACGGACAATCTCTTCTAATTTTGCCGAATTTTGGTCATATTCAGTATCATCATTTAATAAAGCAGGACTATCACAAATTTGACGGAGCTTCAAAAGAGCTTCTAATATCAAAAATGAAGATTTTGCTTTACCGTCAATTGCCATTTTATCGACCAATTTTTGGCGATACATTTCTCGGAAAGTGTCATAAACCTTACGTTGCTTTACACCCATTTCACAATAAATAATACTTTCCGTTTTGTCTGGAAGGTCTTTAGCTACTTCCTCTTTCGTTCGTTTAAGCATGAACGGATACACGATTTTACGTAACTGAGCTGCCTTTTCTTTATCCTGCATTTTGTCAATTGGATTGGCAAATTCAGTCTTAAAAAACTCCGCACTCCCCAAAAGCCCTGGGTTCAAAAACTCCATTTGAGAATACAAATCGAACGTATTGTTTTCCACAGGCGTACCAGTCATTACTAAACGATTACGAGAATTCAATAATCTGGCGGCTTTTGAAATCAATGAGTCGGGGTTTTTTATGGCTTGCGACTCATCGAGGACAATATAATTAAAATCAAATTCACGGAATAATTCAACATCGGAACGTACCATTCCGTAGGTTGTTAAGATAATGTCATAATCTCTCCAATGCTCATTTACCTTCTGACGAGTACCGCCACGATGGACGAATAGTTTTAAATCAGGACAAAACTTTGCTGCTTCTGCTTGCCAGTTAAAAATCAAAGTTGTTGGTAAAACGACTAAATGAACACTCTTCTTATCTCGATTTTGTTGCTCTTGCAAAAAAGTAAGCATCTGTAATGTTTTACCTAATCCCATATCATCGGCAAGGATACCTCCCCACGAGAATTCATCTAAAAAATTCAACCATTTAAATCCCTCAACCTGATAATCACGCAATTTTGCTTGAATGTTTTTTGGTAATGGAATTTCAGCCATCTCCTTAAAATTCAGTAGTTTACTTTTCTTCTCAAATAGTTCTTGTTCAAGTTCAAAATTATTGATATCTTTTCCTAATTCATCAATTAATGAAAAATGTAGTTTAGAAATTTGTAATTCATCACCTTTTATACGACCAAATTTTAAGATATTTTCATACTTTTTCAACCACTCTGCGGGTAACATTCCTAACGAACCATCTTTTAATTCAACATAATTTTGTTTCTTCAAAACTGCTTTCTGGATTTCTTTTATACCGACAAACTGGTCACCAAATTGTACCTCAATGTGCATATCAAACCAATCTATTCCAGAGCCTGTTTTAACGGTAAATACCGCCTTATTTGGATTATACTTAAATTTCTTTAAATCCTTAAATCCCAAAATAGTTATATTTTGTTCTTTCATGGTTTCAAAGAATTTGAAGAGCCAACCATCTTTTAATACTTCATTGAAAGGTAAATAAAAGAAAGGATATTGTTCCTGACTATTGAAATCAGAATTTTGTTCACGGATTAAGTCGTAATTATATTTTTCTGCCTCTGGATTCCGTTCCTGAATTAAAATTTTATCAGAATCAAAATTAATTTTATTGATTTTTTGGTCGTGCGAGAATTCAAGAATTTTCTCTTCATCCCCATCTTGTGTATAATATTCATACACAGGAATTATCATCAAATTTGACTCATCTTCTTTTAAATAAACTTTAGCTTCTTTGAAGTTAAGTATTTGATTTTCAATTTCTTGTGAAATTTGAAGATCTATCGTAAACTTTTCGGCGAGTGGTAGAATAAACTCTTGAAAGAATCCAGAAAAATTAGAATTACGAACTTTTATGATGCCATTTTTTGGTAAATAACTCAACAAATTGGCAACTTCTGGATTAGCTAATTTATAGATGATCTTTCCGAAAGTACGGGTCCAATAACTTCCAGGATTAGTAAGTGAAGCCAATTTTATTTTTTTGCCATGAAGTTTGGTAAATCCTTCCAAAACTACAAAATCATCTTCTTCTTTTAGAACGAAAAAAGGTAAAATTTGTTCTGTTGAGATTTGAGCTTCTTCAATATCCGTCTGACTTCCTACGTAAGAAGTTCTGCTGGTAAATACCTCTTTTTCGGCTAATAAACTGAAAATTTTATTGAGTTTTTTATTAATATATTCCTCAACAATAGGTGCATCAACTGCTGAAAGTTCATCACGATTTAAGTAGTCATAAAAGTAGGGAAGGTGTAAATCTTTCTTCTTACCAAAATTCTTTAAACCATCGTCTTTTATGCTATTTACTAAGTTAATTATCAGATTATCAGCTTCTTCCATTTTTGGAAGGTTGTCGATATCACTCTCTTTTAGGGTGCGGATATAAGTCATTTTGCCATTTGGACTTGCCTTATATGAATAAGTATCTATCGCCACATCATTCACAAATTCTTCCCCTTTGCATCTAATTACATACAAAATTTGGCGTTGTTCTTTTGAACTATCTTCAATTCCTACTGAAAAAGTTGTTTCTGGAGTTCTGAAAATACGGTTATTCAAGGCACGCCAATTTTGAAACTGGCTTACTTTTTGAATGCTTGAATCAACCTTAACCAACTGAACTGCACCATCTGATTTGAGTTTGAAATCAAATTTTCCTTTCAAATCATCTTCTAATGTAAAGCCATATTCTAAAAGAAGTTTATTTTTTTCGGCCGTATAATCCCTCATTTTATCGAAAGGGCTTTCCGCTCCGTATGTATCTCGTATCGCAATTAATGCCACCAATTTATGAACACAAGCCTGGTTGTCAAGGTCTTGTGAGCAAGAACAATGCGTGGAAATTTCACCATTGAACTGTAATTTGGTAAACTTTGTGTTGAAAATCTCGTTTTTAAATTGGACTTCAACTTCAGCTTCACCATTTAATGCTTGGGTAATTTGTACTCTTTTGACGTTATTTCTATTCTTCCAATCATCTAATGAAACCAAATTTTTTAATGTCCAATCATCCAAGGTGCTAATTCTAAGAATATGTTGAGAAGTAGGGTACGTCCTTTTCTTAGGCATTGCACTCACACTCGGATTCAGAGAAGAATATCTTGAAAGTTCATTTTCAAGAGTCATCAAAGAAGCTACTCGGTGCTTACAAATTCCACCCCAATCATAATCGCATGAGCAATGGGTGTTGAGAATAGGAGTATTCCAATTCTTGATTGTAACGGTATAAGTCTTTGAACCTGAGCCACTTTTGGCTTTAAAAGTTGCCAATCCTTTTTCTACATTCGAGAAATTTTCAGTTGTGATTCCACCACTCGCAAAAATAGATTTCCCTTTAGAAATACTCTGAGGCAAGGCATTAGATTTGACGTATTTTTTTAATCTTTCGATAACAACTAACAACATATCGTTTTGGGTGCTTATTTAAAATTTCGCTAATCCGCAAAGGTACGAAATTTGAGGCTCAAAAAAGAGGACTTGAGGTAAAAGGTTGATAAATAGTGTAATTTCTCAGATTTGATATTTTCTGAAGTTTAAAATCACTATTTTTAATTACATATTTAATCTATTAATTTGTATAAATAAACTACAAATTAAATAACAATGAACCATTTCTCACCATACCCTTTTGTTAGATACACTATTCTTTTAATTACTGGAATTTGCTTATATAATTTCTTCCCTATTTTAAAATTGTCACTTCTTGTAGGAATGGACATTGGATTCATTCTTATTTATTCCTTTCTCTTTATTTTCAGACAACGATTCAAAAATCAATTATTGATTGGCATTATTGGCGGACTAATATTAATTTCTTCGGGTTATTTTCTTTCATTTTTACGGACTGAAAATAACACTTCTCAACATTATTCACATCAAATTGGCAAGTTTGAATATTTTGAAGTTGTTGTGGATAACTTAGTTGAAGAAAAGGAAAATTCGTGGAAAACGGTTGGAGTAATTCATTCTATAGTCTCCAATAATTCAATATTACCCACTTCTGGAAAAATATTGCTTTATTTTGATAATAAAACCCTTGAAAAACCTAAATATGGGGATGTATTTTTTGTAAAGGGAAATCCACAAGAAATTGCTCCGTCTAAAAATCCAGAAGAGTTTGATTATCAAAGTTATATGCGTCGGCAAAACATTGGTTATCAACAATATTTACGTTTAGAAAATCTTGAAAAAATAGGTAATGAAACTCCTGACATTTTAATAAATTTTGCCCTTCAAACAAATGCTCACGCAGATTCAATCCTCACGACATTCGTGGAAGGGAAAAATCAGTACGGAGTTGCCAATGCCATGATTCTCGGACAACGAGATGATTTATCCAACGATTTAATGCAAGCATATTCTGCTGCTGGAGCAATTCATGTGCTTTCTGTTTCGGGTTTGCACGTTGGCGTAATTTATGCCGTTTTGTTATGGATGTTCGGATTTATGAAGCGAAGGGGGAAACATGGAAAACTTGGGTTTTTCATGTTGATTTTTTCGGTACTTTGGTTTTATGCTTTTGTTACGGGTTTATCTTCGCCAGTTTTACGTTCCTCAGTCATGTTTTCAATTTTCTTGATTACTGAAACATTTAATAAAAATAAAGATGGATATAATACTACCGCTTTATCTGCTTTTGTGCTTTTGCTTTACAATCCCAATTTTTTATTTAATGTTGGTTTTCAATTATCCTATTTAGCAGTTTTCGGGATGATTTATTTTCAACCTAAACTGAATCCTTTATTCCCAATTGATAAAAAGAAAAGTTGGCTTCATTGGTTGGGTGACAGAACGTGGAAAGTTACTACTGTTGCCGTTGCTGCACAAATTGCAACCTTTCCCATTACTATTTATTACTTTCACCAGTTTCCAAATTATTTTATTTTTGCTAATCCGATAGTAATTTTACTATCATCTTTGGTATTGATGTATGGTTTATTTTACGTGATTTTATCCTCAATATTGCTCTATTTTGATTTTACAACAATATCGTATTTTTTGGGTCAAGGTTTGAAATATACTATTTTATGGTTGAATGAAACTGTACTTTTCTTCGAGCATTTACCCTTATCTATTACTAAATTTCTTTGGATTTCTACCTATGAAATGTGGTTATTATATGGTTTGATTTTTGGATTTATTACCTTGTGGAAAACTCGTAAATACTTCTGGGTGTGGATAAATTGTGGAATTGTGGGTAACTTAATTATATTGAATATTCTTGGAAATATACAAAGAGAAGAACAATCTTTATTGACAATTTTATCTACCCCTAAACATACTGCCATAACACTCGTTGAAGGCAAAAAAGCAATTATATTGGCTGATAAAGCCTTTTTAGAGAGTAGAAAGGACATTGGTTTTCGGGTAAATAATTACTGGTCAAGTTGTGGTGTTCGAGATACCTTAAAAGTTGACTTATTGGAAAAACATAATTCCCTAAATGGCCTTTTTAAGGTTCAATGTCGTGATTCAATTGCGGTGATTACATGGAAACAAAAGACGTTTTTATGGATTGGTAAGAACATGAAATATAAGGATTTGGTAGTAAAAGATGCTTCATTTGATTATTTAATTTTAGCTAATAAATCAGTTAAAGACTTAAAACAAATTATTGGCAAAGTGCAATTTAAAAATTTAATAATTGATGGTTCTTATACCCGTTGGTATGCGGATAAGTTATCTACGCAAGCGGAAGAAATGGGCCTAAAATATTATGATTTGAGTAGGAGCGGAGCGTTGAAAATAGAGTAATAATTCTTAATTTTAAATAAAAATAATACTATGGAAAATTCATCAAGAAGAGAATTCTTAGAAAAATCAACTGCTGCTTTGGTGGCAGGAACAGTTATGACAACATTTACAAGTTCGGAGACGGAAGCCCATAATAAAGAGAAAACTTCTCTATCATTTATTCACCACGTTTTCTTTTGGTTGAAAAATCCAAAAAATAAGCAAGACCATGATAAATTATTGGCGGGATTGAAAGGGTTGGGGAAAATTAAAGAAATTAAAATGGCTCATATTGGTTTGCCGTCAATCAATGATTTTGATAAATCTGTTACCGATGCTTCGTACTCGTTTTCGGTGTTATTAGTTTTTAATAATAAAGCGGATGAAGAGAAATATTTGGTAAATCCTTTGCACAAAAAATTTATTGATGACCACAAAGATTTATGGTCGAAGGTAGTCGTTTATGATTCTGCTGCTATACTGTAACTCGCATACTGTAGCTCGAAATAGTATTTCGAGAGCGGACGAATAATCGGACTCCGTTCTCAAAATACTATCGGGCGACGTTCCGCTTCGAATTACAGTAATTTACATATTCTCAGAAATTTCTAACCAACGTAATTCTTTTTCGTCTAATTCATTGGTAAGTTTTTCGATTTCTTTTGCCCAATTTGCTAAATCTTCGTAAGAGCCACCGCCGTTTAATTGCTCGGTTAATGCTTCTTTTTTAGCTTCCAATTGTTCAATCGCTTTTCCTAAATCATCATATTCTTTTTGCTCTTTGAAAGATAATTTCTTTTTAATTATCTGAGGCTTTTCAACCGTTGTTGAAAGATTATTTCCTCCCGATTTTTTACTTTCTTCTGCTACCTGTCTATTATCAGCTGCCGCCTCTGG
The DNA here is from genome assembly GCA_014376355.1 of Arcicella sp. GTDB lineage: Bacteria > Bacteroidota > Bacteroidia > Cytophagales > Spirosomataceae > Arcicella. The sequence continues at coordinate 13,632 of JACMRQ010000289.1, forward strand.
CGAATCAACCCATTCTCTATAATCAGTATAGTTTCCTGGGAAATCACGGATAACACCATCGCCTTCAAAAACAAAAAGGTGTTCCACCAATTTATCCATGAAATAACGATCGTGAGATACTAAAATGATACAGCCACCGAATGCCATCAAGAAGTCTTCCAAGATGTTAAGTGTCTGAATGTCAAGATCATTGGTAGGTTCATCGAGAATTAAAAAGTTAGGATTCTGGATTAAGACTTTCATCAATTGCAAACGTCTTTTTTCTCCACCCGATAACTTTTCGACCATCCCATATTGTACTTTTGGGTCGAATTTAAAGTGGGTCAAAAACGCACTTGCCGAGATGGTTTCACCCGTTCCAACGGTTACGACTTCGGCAATTTCTTTGATAACGTCAATCACTCGGTCAGTTAAATTGAACTCCAAATCACCTTGTGTATAATATCCATAAACGACGGTTTCGCCCGAAGTAATTTTACCCGA
>JACMRQ010000290.1 GCA_014376355.1 Arcicella sp.
CAAAGAAGCGAAAGGAGTTTTAAACGCTTTATTATCAGATGATTATGTAAAAGATTTGTATTTTGGAGCGATGCCTGCTTCGATTGGATTTGTCAATAAAAAAGCTGTTTATTTATCATCTAAAGGAAATAAAAATATTGCTATAAATATTGTCAATACGCCCAAAGTGAACGTTAGAATTGCGAAAATTTACGAAAATAACATTTTGCACTTTTTGATGAATAGCCGTTATCAGGATTACGAAAATTATGATGAACAAGGAAACGGTCAGGCGAAAGTATTTGCGTATGACACGGACGAATCGGGGCAATACTCGGATGTGATTGTGAATAAAACTATTGAGACGGGAAATCTGGCTAAAACCAAAGGCGTACGAGCTTTGAATTTGTCTCTGCCCGAACAAAATTCCATTAAAGGAATTTATATTGTCAGTGTTAATTCCAACGATGAATATTACAATAAAGCGACCAAATTAGTAAGTATTTCGGATATTGGAATGATTATGAAATCGTCTGAAAATGAAGTAGTTGTGTTTACAAATTCCATCAAAACCGCCGAGCCAATAAGTGGTGTAGAAATAAGTTTGATTTCATCCAATAATCAGACGATTCAAACCGCAAAAACAGACGGAAAAGGCATGGCGATTTTCAAGGAATTTAAAATTTCAAAATTCCGTCCTGCCATGATTACGGCTCACACCGAAAATGATTTTAATTACCTTTTCATGGACGGAGCAGCCGTGGAAACTTCCCGTTTTGATGTGGAAGGAAAACGAGATAACACTTCTGGTTTTGAAGCATTTATCTACGGTGATAGAGATATTTATCGCCCAGGTGAAACCTTGCATTTTAATACTATTATTCGTAAAAACAATTGGGAATCTGTCGGTGAAATCCCTATAAAAGTTCGTCTACTTTTACCGAATGGCAAGGAATTCAAAATCTTCAAAAAAACGACAAATGCCCAAGGAGCCGTTGAAATGTCGGTGCCTACTGACCGTGCATCCATTACGGGTGTGTATGTGGTGGAAGTGCTGAATGCCAATGATGTACTTTTGGCTTCACGGAATATTTCTATTGAGGAATTTATGCCCGATAGAATCAAGGTGGATGTGAAAGCTGGGAAGGAATTTTATCGCAATGGCGAAACACTTGAAATCACGGCAACGGCACTGAATTTGTTTGGTCCGCCTGCTTCCAATCGGAATTATCAGATGGAATTAAAACTTAACCGAAAACTTTTTGAACCGAAGGAATATAAAGGTTATATATTTGATATTCAGGATAATACAAATTTTGAAATGATTGCTCGTGAGGGCGTAACTAATGAAAATGGTTTGGCTTCAGAGTCTTTTCAAATCCCTGCGACCTACGCAAATATGGGCGTTTTGGAGGCAAAAACATACGTTACCGTTTTTGATGAAACGGGTCGTCCTGTTAATCGGCTAAAAAAGTTGGATATTTTTACGCAATCCATTTTCTACGGAATTGGAATGCCAGATACTTATATTGGCACCAATGTTCCCACACAAATTCCTTTAATTTCCTTAAATAAAGACGGCAGATCAGTTTCGGCAAAAGGTCGTGTGGAAATTGTAAGGTTTGACTATCAGACAGTTATTGAGAAAAATGCGGATAATACTTTAAAATATTCGTCCAAAAAACAAACCAAAGTTGTTTATTCTCGCACCATGAATTTTGAAGGTGGCAAGGCAATGGTTTCTTATGCACCACCTATTTCGGGAGAATACGAAATTCGGGTTCATAGCGAAGGAGCAAAATCTTGGACTGCCCAAGGTTTTTATGCTTATGGATATGGAACTACGGAAAACTCTTCGTTTGAGGTCAATAATGAGGGGAAAGTTGAGATGGAATTTGATAAAGAGAAATACCAAATAGGCGACAAAGCGAAGGTGCTTTTTAAAACCCCATTTGCTGGAAAATTGATTATAACGATTGAAAGAAATCGTGTTTTGGAGAATTTTATGATTGAAACGGATAAAAAATCGGCTGAATTGAGTTTCAAAATCGGGAAAGAACATTTACCAAATGTGTATGTTTCGGCAACGTTGATTCGTCCGATGGATGGCTCAAATATGCCTTTGACAGTTGCTCACGGATACGCCCCTGTAATGGTAGAAAACCTTGATAACTCTTTACCTATTGAAATTATAGCGGTTGAAAAAACTCGTTCAAAAACCAAACAGCGAGTAACCATTAAGACCAAAGGAAATACAGAATTAACGATTTCGGTGGTTGATGAAGGCATTTTACAACTCAAAAATTTCAAAACTCCCGACCCTTACGCCCACTTCTATCAGAAACAAGCCTTAGAAGTTGAGAGTTTTGATTTGTATCCGTTCTTATTTCCAGAATTATCCATTTCGGGTTCATCGTCTATCGGGGGTGATGGTTACGATATGGAAAAACGGGTTAATCCTTTGAATAATGGACGGGTTAATTTGGTAGCAATTTGGTCGGGAATTGTGAAAACGGGTATTAACGGAGAAGCATCTTTTGAATTTGATATTCCCCAATTTTCCGGTGACTTACGCATCATGGCGGTGGCTTATAAAGATGAGGCATTTGGTTCGGCAACTAAAAACATGAAAGTAGCTGACCCCTTGGTAATTTCCACGGCTTTACCAAGATTTGCTTCGCCAAATGATGAAATTCAAGTGCCTGTAAACATCACAAATACTACGAAACAAAATGCTAATATTACTGCAACCATTTCATTATCCGGTGGTTTATCGGTTATTGGGAATACTTCGCAAACTTTAATAATTCCTGCTGAAAAAGAAGGAAGAGCTTATTTTGCCGTGAAAGCCGCCCCAAGCATTGGCAATGCAACGGTGAATGTGGTGGTAAGTGGATTGAAAGAAAAGTTTACTGAAAAGATAGCATTAACCATTCGTCCAACAACTTCTTTGCTGAAAACTTCGGTGACTGGCGTAATAAATGGTGGTTCGGTCAGCAATGTCAATTTGGTTAATGACTATATTCCAAGTTCACTAAAAACTGAAATGACTATCAGTAAATCACCGATGATACAGTTTATGGACAAGTTCCAAAGTCTCTTGAATTATCCTTATGGTTGCGTAGAACAAACCATTTCTACTGCCTTTCCTCAATTGTATTTTTCCGAGTTTGTAAAACAGATTCAAGCGGGTAAAAAGCCGTACATGAAGACAGGCGAAAGTGATTTGAACCCAAGAAATAACGTAGAAGCCGCAATTCATAGAATCGAAACGATGCAATTGCCAAGCGGTGGATTATCGTATTGGCAAGGAGGCGACCGTGAATCTTGGTGGGGTTCTGCTTATGCTACCCACTTTTTGTTGGAAGCTCAAAAAAATGATTTTCAGGTAAATAGTTCAACATTGGGTAAATTGATTGAGTATCTGACGGTGGCTTCAAATACAAAAATGACCGATAAAGAATATTACTTTTTAACAACGGGAACTTACGAAACCAAAGTCATTGCGGCTCGTGAAACTATTTACAGTTTATATGTTTTAGCGATGGCAGGCAAGCCAAATCGTTCGGTGATGAATTATTATAAATCTAATATTGACTTGCTCACCACCGACTCAAAATATCTGTTGGCGGCGGCATATAGTTTGATTGGTGAAGTGAAAAGTTACAACGCCATTCTACCGAAAAATTATGGTTCAGAAATTACGGAAAAGCAAACGGGCGGAAGTTTTAGCTCGCCGATTAGAAATCAGGCATTAGTTTTAAATACCTTGGTTGATACCGACCCCAATAACTTACAAATTCCAACGTTGGCGAGACAATTATCCCAAAATTTGAAAACCCAACCGTATTTAACTACCCAAGAACAAGCGTCTGCCTTTTTGGCATTGGGTAAATTAGCGAAGAAAGCCAATGTAAGTACCGTAACGGCTACCATTTCAAGTAATAATAAGGTTTTAGGGAATTTTACGGCGAAAGACTTACTAATTAAAAACATCGGTAATCAGTCAATTATTCGCACACAAGGAAAGGGAAGTCTGTATTATTTTGCCCAAGCCGAAGGACTCAGTGCAACGGGAAAGTATCAACAAATTGATAATATTTTAAAGGTAAGAAAGCAATTTTATACCCGTTCTGGGCAACCATTGGGTGCTACAAAATTCAAGCAAAATCAGTTGATTGTAGTAAAAATTACACTTCAAAGCACAAATGGATTAGCAGTTGATAATGTGGTGGTTACAGATATGTTGCCCGCAGGCGTAGAAATAGAAAACCCAAGATTAACGGCCGACCGTGACTTGGTGTGGGTAAAAGACCAAACCACGCCCGAACATTTCGATATTCGAGACGACCGAATCAACTTTTTTACTAATATTTCCAATAAACCGCAAACGTTCTATTATTTAGTAAGAGCCGTTTCAAAAGGCAAATTTCAAATGGGACCCGTATCAGCGGATGCGATGTACCGTGGGGAATATAGAAGTTATTCTGGTGGTGGGGTTGTGGTGGTGGAGTAATAATTTTGCATTTATGAAATTATGAAATATCAGATATGAAGGAAAAACTACCTTGATTCTTACCCACGACGGATTCAAAAATGAAGAAGCAGTGACTCATTCTGAAACAAATTGAACAGCTATGATGAATGAAATGACGAAATTGATTGAATGATTTCAGGATATGTACAGGTAAGTGCAGGTGTATCGCTACCAAAATATTAGTTAGGTTTGTAATATTATACTTTTTCATTACTTAACCATATTTTATAATACACAAATGGGAGCAATTTTTGGGGTTCTTTTTCACTTTATCGGTGGTTTTGCATCGGGTAGTTTTTATATTCCTTACAAAAAAGTAAGAGGCTGGTCTTGGGAGAGTTATTGGATTACGGGCGGAATTTTCTCTTGGCTAATCGTGCCACCAATTGCCGCTTATTTGACCATTCCAGATTTTGCTTCTATTATTTCAAGCAC
>JACMRQ010000291.1 GCA_014376355.1 Arcicella sp.
ATAATTTATACCGTTATACTGAAAATTGAAACCGAGTGGAATATTATTGGCAAACGACTCATCCAATAATGATTTTGTGGGTGAATAAGCCGCAACAAGCGGAGCAACCACATCGCCCGAAAGAAGTGTGAATGTGCCAGTCGCCGTTGAGAAATTATAATTTAATTGTGCTTTACTAATATGACTAAAAAGCGAAAGCCACACGAAGTAGAGTATTTTCTTCATAAATGAGGGGATGTTAAATTTCGAAATGCTAGTATTTTTAAAGGATATTTTAATAATTTTTCATATTGATAATACCGCCAGATTTTATGTCGAGCGTTCCAAACAATTTCAGAAAACTCAAAGTAGCACTCACTCCGTTCAAAACAGTTACAGTATGTTGAGGGTCAATAGTAACAATGTCCGTTAGAATTGGTAAACGTCCACAACTCCACAAAGTTTGGTCATTCCAATTGCCAGTTTTTGTAGAATACATATCTGCACAATGAACCAATTTTATTTGGTCAAAATATAAACTTTCCGCTATAGTTTGATTTAATTTAACGGTGATTCTTCCAACCGTTTGAGGATTACCGAACGAACTCCAATCAAGCAAAAAATGAGTCCATTTATTAGGAGTGGCCAGATTACTTGAAGTAGTATTATTTGTGCTTGAAGAGGTTGTAAATACCTGAATAGTAAGTGGATAAGGAGTTAAACTTTCATTATATATCCAAAACTCAAAACCATCTGGATAATCTATTGTGTTGAGGGGAATAGTATTATACCGTAGATCCAAAAGCTGGTTTTCCGTTGGATTTACTATTTTTATAGACCGAGAATTAATGAATTGCGTATTTGAATTTGAGGTGTTTACAGATATGTTTGTTGGAAATATTTGCCAATTAATATTCATTGTATCACCGTAAATAATTTCATCATCAGTAATAAGTGGATTTGGACAAACATTACAAGCTATTTTGGCATTTTCAAGATTCCTTCTAAGTGATTTTTTTGACTGTGCAACGGTCAAAAATTGCAAACAAAGAAATAATAAAAGAAATAATAAAATTGTCTTCATCTGTTTTGTACGTTGTTAATAGCATTATTTAAAAATACAACAAAATACAGACAAATGTTTAATTTGAAAGTTAAATTAATATTGTAAATGAGTAAACGGTAGTGCGTCTTTATTTCTTTATCATTCTCATACTTTCAACGTGCACTCATGTGTGAGTAAAAAAAGACCAAACTTTTGGAAAATATTTAGGTTCACGGGGCCATTATCTTTCCTGACTCTTGAATCATCTTCTCTAAATGTTAAATCTAAATGCCAATGTAACCGATTTTCAATTTCCCAATGTTCCCGAATTAAATTAGCATATTTTTGGGGACAATCATGCGTTAAACTGCTGATGTAGATACGTTCATGGGTACTTTCTTTGTTGTTTACTATACGAGTAGATTCTACTAAAATAATTGAATTCAGTTTCTCCCAATTATCGGCAGCATCTAAATAATCCACCCTTTTTGTCGCATAAACTACCCTTTTCTCTCCTCTTTCATGGTCTTTACGGTTCGCCACTGCGATTTATCTGTTGATAGGATGGTAACTGAGATTTTTTTTCTAAATATTAATTAATTTGCCCAAAAGTTCTCCTTGATTCTCTTTTAGAGCAATGATATAATTCGCTTTTTTGGCAACATTTTGTTAATGTGGGAAAAAGGTTAGTAAAAAGCCCTAAACTATACTTTCGAGATTCGGGGATTTTACATTATTTAGTTAATCTAATGGATTACGATTCGCTAATTTCAAATGTCATAGCAGGGCATTCATGGGAAGGTTATGTAATAGAGCAAATTATTGGACGCTTATCGGGTAATGTTCAACCCTATTACTATCGTACTCAAAATGGAGCAGGAATAAATTTATGCCTTTTGAGAGGAAATGAAATGGTAGCTTCTTTTGAGATTAAACTATCGAATAATCCATCATCGAGTAAAGGAAATACAGAAGCTATCCGAGATTTGGGGACTGAGCATAATTTTATTGTAACACCATCTTCTAAAAATTATAGAGTCAATGCTCATTGGCAAGTATGTAGCTTAGACACTTTGTGGGAATATTTAAAACCTCTAAAACTGTTAAAAGAATGAAGAAATCTTACTACTTTTTGAGATTTTCATTAGATATACGAATGATTTATAACTATTCGATAATCAATTAGATACAAATCCGCTATTCGCTAAGTCATGTAAGGATATTTCCACTTTAACCATGGGTTTTATGAAATCTCATCTTCATAAAATATCAACTCTTAATTATTCTTCAAATCGCTTTTGAAAATTCCATATTCTTGTTATAAAAATCAAATTATATTTTATTATATTTATGATTAGTAAGTGCTTGGACAAACTTACTCATGGCATGACTCAACTCATAAACTATTGACAATAGGCAAGTTAATGTCAGTCATGCCATGAGTATTCTGCTAATTAATTTTATCTCGGCACTTATTATAAAATATAATACCTTTATGAGGGTATGATATGTACGTGTTTCTAAAGAAGAGCAAAACGAAGCACTCCAAATGGATGCGCTCAAAAAATACGTTTGTGATAAAATCTTTCACGAAAAGATTTCGGGCATTTCTAAATCGAGACCTAAGTTTGAAAAGGTGAAAAAAATTTTGAGAACAGGGGATGAATTGGTGGTTTG
>JACMRQ010000292.1 GCA_014376355.1 Arcicella sp.
ATTTTACGCTTGGGATACCATTCGATGTTCGATGCGTATCCCGCAATTTTTTCTAAATAAAGTTTGTTGAATTCGTCAACTTCGTAGTATATTTCAGCCAGCATAGCGATTTGATGGTTATTTTGTAAGTTTTGCAACTCTAAAATAGTCCCATTTTGAATCCCATGCTATTTTTTGCCCTCTAAATCTGAAAAGTTCACGTTAATTTAATAAAAAAGTTGACCAAACGGAATCCATTTGGTCAAGCTCAAATTGATAATTCTACACCTATTATCTTTTTCCTACCTAAAATTAGGGAAGGATTTTATAAACATTTAACGCCTCTTTATTTACGCATGAATTATGATCTTTTCAGTACTTAAATTTATCTCCTTAGAATTTATAGTTGTATTTCCTAAGCCTTCATTCATTACCTGAAACGTCATTTCTTTTAATCTTTCAACATCTGCCATCGTCATTCCTTTGGTTTCAATTGGTTTGTGTATTGTTGCTTTCAATGGCCTTCTATAAATTAAAGGTTTTTTTACATCTGGCACAATTTGATATGTTGTTGTTGATGTTAATGGTACAATGGGAATTTGTTGATGTATGGCAAGAATAAAAGCACCATCTTGAAATGGATAATAAAGATTTGGTGGATTTCTTGAAGCGATCCCCCCTTCTGGGGATATTAGAATACTTCTACCAGATCTTAACACCTTAATTGCTTTCAACATAGCTGCATTTCTACTATTCTGATTTTGTCTATTAACGGTTATATTCAACTTACGAAACATATAGCCATAAAGAGGAAGTTTACCAATAGCCTCATCACCTATTACACTGAAAAAATTTTTAGCTAAAAGATAAACAGTAAAATTATCAATAGGAGAAAAGTGACTACCACAAAAAATATAAGTTTCCTTTGGATTCGGAATAAATTCACGCTTAATTTCTATTTTTATACCAGCAAGAAAACAAAAAACTCTAAACCAAACATAGTTTAATTTATGGGCAAAAATTTTCCATGATTCTTTCTGAAGACTTAAAAAAATAAATGGGTAAAGCAACAGGAAAGTACCTATTACTACCAAATAGCACCATAATGTATATAATTTATTTCGTAAATTCATTTCATTCGACTTGATCTGAAATATAAAGTGCAATAAATATTTTTAACTCAAAATGCCATTATATCTCCTTTTACTATATCATAGATAGTCATAAAGAATATTCTTACATCAAGCCATACAGACCAGTTTTCGATATACCAAATATCAAATTCAACTCTTTTACGCATCAAACTAAAATCTTTTGTTTCCCCTCGTAAACCGTTTACTTGAGCCCAGCCTGTAATACCTGGTTTTACCCAATGACGAACACAATAATTATGAATTAATCTCAAACTCTCCTCATTGTGTGGTATTGCATGAGGGCGAGGACCAACGATTGACATATTTCCCATCAAAACATTAAAAAATTGTGGTAATTCGTCAATGCTCGTATTCCTTAAAAATACTCCAATTTTCGTAATTCGTGAGTCATTTTTAGTGGTTTGCTGAAACTTCCCTTTCACAACTAACTGACTATCAATATTCATAGTTCTAAATTTAAAAAACCTAAATTGTTTGTTGTCCTTTCCCCATCTTTCTTGAATATAAAAGACGTCACCTGCTGAATCCATTTTGATTAAAAGAGCTACAATTGGAAATAACCATGAAAATATAAAAACACAAACAAAAATACTACATACAATGTCCCCTACCCTTTTTAAAAATCGAAAGTGGATTTGATTCATTGGTTCATCTCTAACCGTTACCATTGGGAAAGAGCCAAACATCTCCATTTTGTACTTACTCGAATTAAATTTAAAATAATCAGGTATAATTCGAGTTCTAATTGCTTTTTTCTCACCGACTCCAATGATAAAATCCAGTTCTGATTTATTAAAATCTGGTAAAGCAATTATGATTTCGTCAGCCTTATTTTCACTGATAATTCTTTCAATTTCTTCAATTTTACCTTTATACAGACCATTTAATTCTGCATTTTTAGTTGAATCAACAAATCCTATAACTTTATATCCAAATTGAGAATTTGAATTCAGAAAGTTGAAAAATGACATTCCAATATCGTTACTCCCAATAATTAAAACGTTTTTCACGTTACCCCCAGACCTTCGTAAATATTGATATAGTTTTTTAGACAGATACTTTTTAATAACTAACATACCAAATAACCATCCACAATATTCAAAAACAAATTTTCTGGCATGTATGTGATCATCAGTCATGAAAAAAGCTACTATTACTATCAATGCTTGTACAATAATTAAAGGTATAAGTAATAGCAGCTCCTCTATAAATTTTAGAGTTCTGAAATCATCATAAATATCAATCCATTTACTCGAAAAATACCATGAAACTACCAATAAAAGGAGAATTTCTCTATCATGGATAAACTCATTTCTGTGACTTAATATAGAAGTGAGATAATAGGATAAAATTAGTATGGCAAAATCGGATGATACTTTAGTAATATTATAGTTTTTCTCTGTAAAGTGATATTTCATAATGGCAAAGGTAGATGGTGTGTGTTTGAGTTTTAACTTTGGATGTTAAGCCAGTACCATAATTTGAAAGATAAAAAATACAACAAATATTTCCTCAATCGTGGAACTAACTAATTTTATCATACTTGCTACAGTATAATAGTTGGATTTACTAGATAACTATTGTATTGTCGAAAAACTTATTGTTCAGTAAATATTATTCAAGTTTTAAATGAATTTAATCATCATTTAACTATCATTCTCTGAAATTTCAATTAAATGTCATTTATATTGCAATTGTTTCGACTGATCTTTTTCATAAAAAGCCAAATCGCTCTGCACCATATCCTTAACCAATGATTTTAAGTTGTATTTCGGAATCCATCCCAATTTTGTATTAGCTTTTTTTGGATCACCAATCAATAATTCCACTTCCGTTGGACAAAAATATCGTTCATCGACTTTAATAAGCACCGTTCCTAAAGTAATAAGGTAATTTGAATTATGGCAAGCTTCTACTATACCAATTTCATCAATTCCTTCTCCCAAAAATGATATTTCAATGCCTAATTCCGCAAACGACACTCTCATGAATTCTCTCACACGAGTTGTTGTGCCTGTGGCAATCACAAAATCGGCGGGTTTTTCTTGCTGGAGCATCAACCACATGGCTTCCACGTAGTCTTTAGCATGTCCCGCTTGAACTAAGCCATACAATTCAGAAGTTGAAGCTTGGTATTTTTTTGTTTTTTTGTCAGCCTTAAAAGCCTCACCGCTTCTAAAATCCTTAATGTGCCTATTCCATCGACTTGAGCAGTATATTCGGGTTCATCGAAAGATACTTTCACGTGTGACATTGCCCCTAAGTTGTAAATCTCATCGGGTTGCACTTCTTGAACTATTTGGATGATATTAGTAGAGTCTGATAAATCGCCGTAGTGCAATTTAAAGTGGACATCATCCTCATGTGGATCTGCGTATAGATGATCAATTCTTTGGGTATTTATGAGAGAACTTCTCTTTTTAATTCCGTGTACTTCATAGCCTTTTGATAAAAGTAATTCGGCTAAATAGGCACCATCTTGACCTGTGATTCCTGTGATTAAGGCTCTTTTCATATTTTAATAATGTGTTATTTGTCCCACAAGTGGTTATAAAAATTAAGTAAGGTATTCAACTATAGTTCTACGCAAGCAAATCTGAAAATTTAAAGTGCGTTTTTATGATAACTTCAATTGTAGAATAAGGATTACTTGAAAAATTAGCGAGTATTTTTTGATGAGATTTGAAAATTACTTTTTTAGATCGACGAAGGGTAATATTTCCTGTAATGTACCATTTAATTATTTAACAGTAAGCAAATAACGAAATTATAATCTTAAAAAGCAAGTAACTACTCAGGTTGTTTTCTCTGATTAGTTTATTTAGTTAAAAATTATTAATCTTACTCATTGACTGATACAGAAACCATATCGAACTTACAAGCTGAAAATGCTTTCCAATCTCAAAAGATTAAATCTTTGGAAGAAAAGGTAGAGTTATTGCTTGACTTACTCCAAAAGAAAGTGGTTAAGAAAGACTCTCACAACTCTTCTTTGCCTCCTTCAAGTGATTTATTCACGAAAAATAAAAGTCTCCGTGCTATAAGTACACGTCCTAATGGTGGTCAAGTCGGACATAAGGGTTCGACTTTGAAAATGAGTGAAACACCTGACAATATTACTGAATTAAAGAGTGATTTTTGTAGTGTTTGTGGTCAATCTCTTACCAGTGAACTATTCATTTTAAAGGCTAAACGTCAAGTAATTGAGATTCCTCCTATTATTCCAATATATGAAGAATATCGTCAATATGTTTGTCAATGCCCTACTTGTCAGCATCAACAATTAGCTGATTTTCCATTAGGAGTAAATGCTCCAATTCAGTATGGAAGCAGTGTTGAAACGCTTGTAGGCTATTTTTCTATTTATCAGTATATCCCTTTTAAACGTTTACAGAGTTTATTTTCTCAATTATTTTTTCTTCCTCTTTCACAGGGAAGTATTGGTAATATTCTTGAACGTTCCGCTGAAAAATGTGAGAGTATTTACCAAGAAATAAAAACTCAAATCTTACAAAGTTCAGTCGTTGGTTCTGACGAAACAGGTGCCAAAGTAAACGGTGCTAAGTGGTGGATTTGGGTATGGCAAAACCTCCAAAATACCTTCCTTGTTGCCTCTGATAACCGTGGTTCTAAAACAATCGGTAGTGTTTTTGATAAAGGATTACCCAATTCAGTGATGGTTTCAGACCGTTGGGCAGCTCAGTTAAAGACTCATTCAAAAAATAGTCAAATCTGTTTAGCCCATTTGCTCAGAGATCTCATTTATTTAGTAGAGACAGAACAACTGGACTTCGCAATTCAATTTAAAACATTCATTATCCGTATATTTGAGAGCAAAAAAATAACGGCTGAAAACAATAAAGCATACATTCAAAATTCAGAAGAAGCCATTTTATTAGAGCAAACACTTAATGGATTATTGCTAATTTCCATTGATAAAGAAAAGTATCCTAAATCAGCAACCTTTCAAGTTTCAATACTCAAAAACCGAAATTTTATACTTCCATGTCTATACAATTTAGAAATTCCCCCAGATAATAATGGTTCTGAACGAGCCATTCGCAATATCAAGGTAAAACAAAAGGTTTCTGGACAGTTTAAATCTGGTCAAAACGCCTTTTGTGTTATTAGGTCAGTAATTGATACGCTTCTCAAAAGAGGAGTAGAGTTAATCCCATGTCTCAACCAAATCAACAAACTACAACCTGTGTAGTTACATGAATGTAAATAGCTTTTCTGGTTTACAATTTTACAAAATTTAATACTTAAAATTATGAAAAATTATGCATTTTTTATTGGGATTGACAGGGGATGCCCAATCTCTCAAAGGAGACGTTAGATTTTGCTTTGATTGTTCAAAATATTGTTCAATTCCATCTTCAAGTTACTAACGATAAACTGGGTATTGAGTTGTTTATCAAACAAGTCAGAAAACATGATAAATCGTTTTCTTTCGAAAATAGTCTTTTTTGTATGGAATATACCGCACGGGCGGCCCCGAGGCATTTATAATAACCCACTTCTCAACTATTTACATCAAAAACAAGCAAATGTTTGGCTTGAACAAGCAACCCAAATAAAGGCGAGTATGGGTGTTTCTCGTGAGAAAAATGATAAAATTGATTCACAAAAAATTGGAATTTATGCTTACAAAAACAGAGAAGATGTCAAGCTATGGACACCCAAACGCCCTGTAATTGTTCAATTAGACCGTTTAACGGCACTTAGAGACCGATTAGTTAAAACGCTCAAAGTATTA
>JACMRQ010000293.1 GCA_014376355.1 Arcicella sp.
ACTTGCCCCATGATGGAATCGGTAAAAAAATCATCTTTTTCATTTCGATGATTTTGGGTTTTGAGGTTTCCAGTAAATAGTGCGATTAATTCAGTCCTGTAGAATAGCAAAAGAATGCCCAGGTAGTAAATTGCAACTATACCCGATAAGGTAGTCAGGTAAGCTTGCCATGAAATTGATGTAATCATGATCCTTCATTTTACACACAGCTCCATTGCTGTGATGAAGGCAAAGTTGTAGGATGAAAAAATAGAAACTTCACAACCTCAACCGGAGTTGTGAAGTTTTTTTGTTAGAGAAATGCAAAGTGATTTGTTGAGCGATATTCAAAATCAATGCCTGTTTTTTTCCTTTTCAGAAAGCTGTTTTGAACTTTTATGCGCTCTCGGATTTTTTGGTGCCAGTTCTAAAATGGGAAAATATTTGTCTTTTTATAGGCGCTTAAATCAACTATATTTACCTTGTATCAGTTTGATCTAACAATGAATTTAGGTTTGCAGACAAAATAACCTTAGCCTACATTATAATAAACATCCCTAAAAACGAAAATTGTGAATTAATGAATTTGAAAAGTCACTATAATAACCTTTATAAGGAATCAATAATTAAAATCTCTTCCAACAATTACGAAATTGACCATTTGATAGATTCTAATAGAGACAATAGATTTGGGATAACACTTTTAATAAGACCCCCATTAGAGATAAAAGAACGAATTCAGAAATTTCTAAATGAAATTAAAAAAATTGAACCGAATCAATATTACTATCCAAATTCTGATATTCATGTTACCGTAATGTCTATCATTTCTTGTTATGCAGGATTTGATATGACAACAATTGAAGTTTCAAAATATATTGAATTAACTGAAAAATGTCTTGGACAGAAGAAAGGCTTAAACATCAAATTTAAGGGAATTACAGTCTCCCCTTCTGGGATTATGATTCAAGGATTTATGGATAATAATGAGCTAAATAATATCAGAAATATATTGAGAAAAGAATTTAAAAATTCTGATTTAGAACAAAGTTTGGACAAAAGATATTCAATACAAACAGCACATTCAACCATTATTCGATTTAAAACAGAGTTAACTCAAAAACAAAATTTTCTGCAATTTTTAAAAAAAAATATTGATTATGATTTTGGGACTTTTAAAGTAGATAAATTTGAGCTTGTTTATAATGATTGGTATCAAAGAGAGAAATACGTGAAAAAAATACATGAATTTGTCGTGTAAAGTCACATAGCCTAACAATACCTTGTATAATTAATTGCTTTATGTAGCTTACACACGAAAATTCCTTCGGACTTTCTAATCCGTGATTATTTACTAAATTCCGAGCTTAATTATGTAACTAATCATATACAAACATTTAGATTGAAAAATAAAACGAACGAACTCTGTTAATAAACGTTAATTGAAACGGAATTGCAAACCTGAAACCGACAAGACACAATCGAACTATAAGAATTATTTAAAAACCGACCGCAGTTTATTACTTTAGAAAACTGATTTACTGTAAATCGATAACCGAACGACAAAAAAAGAAAAAACATGGTAGTACAGAGCGCCTAACTATAGGTTTAAAAAATTACAAAGTATCATAAATCTGCTTTTTCATTTCTCTTTACTCAAACCTACTCTCAATCCTCCTATCCAAGCTAACTTTCAACTTATCCAAAAATACCGCTCGCTCCTTTTTTCGATTGGTTATATCTCTAAACTTGTTATAAAAGTGTTTCAAATCAATCTGAAACATGGTTTCAAAATAGTTTACGGCAGTCTTAATTTCAATGTTTCCGTTATTCAGTGCACCAGCTTCCGCTAGTGCATAAATTAATTCTATCAATTCACTTTGGTTGCCGGTCCAAGTAACTGGACAAGGTACATGGCCAGCATCGCCATTCATTAGATTCTGCCTTTGCTGATATAAGAAATTTTGATACTGTTCGATGGCAATCAATTTTGAAAGTCGGTAGTCGTGAGATGTTGAAAACAGGTCATCTCCTTGGAAATCCTCAATCTCCACATAAATATCGCCA
>JACMRQ010000294.1 GCA_014376355.1 Arcicella sp.
AAAGATGTTTCCCATTGAGAATCATTGATACTTTGTACCCCTGATTCATAAAAATTATCCCCCGTAGAAATAACAAATTGAGCATTTGCTTTCAAAGCCGTTCGATTCATTTGATTAGCGACTTCTTGCTGATTTTGCGTACCATTTCTACCCCAATCCCCTACCACCAAAAACGATAATTCTTTCAGAGGGGCTGAAGTAGTTGTTTCGTGCTTACAAGACACTATATGTTCAAAATATTTAATGGCCAAACAACTTTTTGTGCCAAGTCGGGAAAATTGTTCTTAACCCATGAATCCTGATATAGCATGGCATATTAAAAAAAACAAGAAGTGCTATTTTTAAGTATGAGTCATTTAGGTATTGCAAATGGAAAGTCGTATTTTCATCGTTATATATAATTAAAAACTTCCATGAAACAATTATTACTATTTACTTTCTTTGGTATTACCACCATTTTAAATGCTTTTTCTCAGAAAAACTCCCCTACCATAGGCCCAGAAAATGGTTCTCTTCTAATTGTAGGAGGTGGAAAAATTCCTGCCGAAGTTTGGGCAAAGTTCATTGAATTAGCAGGTGGTGAAGGAGCAAATATTGTCATAATTCCTACGGCAATGGGTGATTCAAGTATCAAATCGAGCAAAGGTTTTTCTGCCGAAAAGGAATTGCTCGAAAAATTTGGGGTCGCAAAAGTTACTGTTTTACATACCGCTGATCCAAAAGAAGCAAATACTGAGGCCTTTATTGTTCCGCTTAAAAAAGCTACGGGCGTGTGGTTTGTGGGCGGCCGACAATGGCGGTTAGCAGATTCTTACCTTAATACTCTTGTTCACAAAGAATTCAAAAATTTACTAAATCGAGGCGGGGTTATTGGAGGAACTTCCGCAGGAGCAACAATTCAAGGTTCATTTCTTTTTCGAGGAGATTCTAAATCTAATACCATTTTAGAAGGCGACCATATTAAAGGGCTCGATTTTATCCATGATGTTGCTATAGACCAACATATTTTACCTCGAAACCGTCAATTTGATTTGATTCCCATCATCAAAAAATATCCTAATCTTTTAGGAATTGGGATTGATGAAAGTACCGCAATTGTTGTTAAAAAAGACCAATTAGAGGTTATTGGAAATTCGGTTATTGCTATTTATGATATTGCCAATTTTGAACAAAAAGCGATAAACCCTTCAGGTGAATCTGGGAATAATGGATCTTTTTTTTTCTTGAGTAAAGGTCAAAAATTCAATTTGAAAGACCGAAAAATCGCTAAATAATTAGACATTTTTAACTTAATATAATCTTGATTTAGTACAATTCATTATGCTGATTTCCTAAAATTGTACAATCCACAAGCTGTTTTCATAAGATTTTCTCTAAATCCGAATCTGTAATTACGATTTTTATCTTTAACAATTCGTAGAATTTTTATGTGAGCCAGTATATTTTCAAGTTTAACTCTTTTTTTGGAGAGTTCTTTATTAAAATCTTTCTGGTCTTGGGTTAGGTGTGGACCACCACCCGCTCTTCTTTCAGTTTTAGTGTTACGTGGTTTTTTATGAGGTAGAATTAGCTTAAGTCTTAATCAAATCAATAAACTACAACCTGTGTAGTTACATTTATTATATGTTCTATCTAATTTACCATAAAATCATAAATTCTGTTAAAAATATCTACCCAAAAATAGATTTCCAAATTACATCATATACATCGGTTGCCAAAATATTTTTATCCGAAATCTTACTATCCGAAATCAAAATTGGATAGAATTGTTTGCCTGCCCGAATTCCTCCGTGAGATCCTTTTACGAGCGTTGCATCTAAAGGAATTACATCCATTAAATATCTGAAACCCAATAGTTTACGAGCCAACTTGTAAGCTGCTCTTAATTTTATCAATGGATTTTTGGGATTCATAAACATTTCAACGGGATCGTAACCCGTTTTTTTATGAATGTCCACTAATCTCGCAAAATCAGGAGCTTTGGCATCGTCGAGCCAGTGATAATAGGTAAACCACGCATTGGTTTCCGCCATGACAATTAAATCTCCTGAACGCTCATGATTAAGATGATGTTCTTTTTTACCTTCTTCGTCCAACACTAAAGCAATTCCTTCTGTGTTTTCTAAAATGGTTTTAACTCGCTCTCTTTCTGATAAATCATTGAAATAAACGTGAGCAATTTGATGATCAGCGGTTGCAAATGCCTTAGAAATTCCTGTATCTAATAATTCTAAATCTTGCTCAACTCTAACTGAAATCAATCCATTTTCTCTTAAAATTCTATTGATATGGATGGGTTGATTAACATCATTAATTCCATATTCTGACAGTAGAATAATATTAGTTCCTTGGCTTTGATAATGTGTTACTAATTCTTCAACTAATTTGTCAATTTCTCCCAATTCCTTGCTAATTTTTGAAAAATCAACGCCAAATTTCTGTAAACAATAATCTAAATGTGGTAAGTAAATTAAAGATAAAGTGGGATTTTCGGCTTTATCCACCCAAATTGAAGCATCAGCAATCCATTGGGAAGATTTAATGTTAGCATTTGGACCCCAAAAACTAAATAATGGAAATGTCCCTAACGCTGCTTGAAGTTTATCCCGTAAATCTGCGGGTTGT
>JACMRQ010000295.1 GCA_014376355.1 Arcicella sp.
ATACGGTTACTTAAACGGTATTCGGAGTTCGAGAAAACTCGAAAAGGAGTGCATTCGATTGTTCGGATTTGCAACAAATATTCTCGTTTAGGATAGCGCGGAATTGCATTCCGTGCCCATAAAGTTGAGCGCCTAAAACAAATCTAATAAAATTACATCTAAATCATTATCCAGACCTGCATGATTTCTTGCCTTACTTTGTTGGCACGGAATGCAATCCCGCGCTATCACACCGTTGATAAATCCGAGCCATCGGAGGATTTTCACCACAAATGTTGATGCGGAGAACCAAACTTTGATTAACCACAAATGTGTCTGCGGATTACTGAACCGCCACTTTTGCCAAACCCGTGTTAGCGGTAGTGGCTTTTTTGTGTCGGGTCAAAAATTGAGAAAAGGATTAACAAATAAATTGTCAATCCTTTTCTATTAATGTTTTGATGTTACTATTCTTTAATTAATTCAACAGTACTTTCAAGTTTTACAACATCACCTAATGCTGCTGTTGGGTAGCTTAAACCTATATTAAAGTCTTTACGAACTATGTCTGTCGTAATTTGAAATACAGCAATCGTATTTTTAGTCATTGGGTTTATAAACTCTCCTTTATAAATACCACTTAATGTTATTGGCTTTGTAACGCCATTTATGGTAATACTCCCTTTAATTGAAATATTTTTTCCTTTCAAGAGTTTAACGGATTGGCTTTCAAACGTTATTGTTGGATATTTTGCAACATCAAAAAAATCTGCCGTTTTTAAATGATTGTCTCTATTTACGTCATTTGTTTCAATAGATGACGCTTTGATAGTTAATTTAACTTTCGCATCAGAAAAATCATTCTTTGAATAAATAAAAGTACCTTCAAAATCTTTAAAAGAACCTAATACATCCGAAATCACAAAATGTGAAATTGTAAAACCTATATTAGTGTGCGACTTATCCACTTTATATGATTTAAGTGGCAGACTAGTTTGTCCATATATATTTAAGGACAGTAATACTGAATATACTATGATTATTATATTTTTTTTCATTTTTTCATTTTTTTAGATAATAATTTTATTCTTTAATTAATTCAATAGTGCTTTCAAGTTTAACAATATCCCCTAATGCTGCCGCTGGATAGGTTAAACCAATATTAAAGTCTTTGCGAGTGATTTCAGTTGATACATTAAACACAGCAATCGTGTTTTTTGTCATAGGATGCTCAAATGTCCCCTCGAAAATCGCTTTTATCTGATGTGTTTTTTCAATACCATTGACAGTCAAAATGCCTTCAATATTGAAATTATTTTCAACACCTTTTTTAAAATTAGAACTTTTAAATGTGATAAATGGAAATTTCTCTACATCAAAAAAGTCTGCGGTTTTTAGATGCCCATCTCTGTTAACATCATTAGTGTCTATTGAATTCGCTTCAATAGTAAGTTCAAGTTTAGCGTTATCCATATCGTCATTTTCGGTAACGATAGTTCCACTAAAAACTTTGAATGTTCCATTCACTTTTGCTATTACGAAATGTGAAATCGTAAAAGTCAAATTAGAATGTGATTTGTCGATTTTAAAATTTGTACTTGCCATATTTTTTGTTTAAATTAATAATGGCACAAAAGTACAAGGGTTTGCAAAGATGGGGAATAGACAAAAGTCCGTTTATGTGGTACTTTCTGGATTTGATTGCTGAAAAGTAGTTGGTCTAACACCTACGTGGTTTTGAAAAAATTTACTGAAATAAGATACATCTTCAAAACCTAAGTGATATGCTATTTCTTTTACAGATTGGTTGCTGTAAAATAGTTGTCTTTTTGCTTCTATTAGTAGTCTTTTTTGTATCAATGAAAGTGCATTTTCACCACTTGCTATTTTAGTAAATTCATTTAATCTTTTTGGGTCAATATTCATCGTCTTGGCATAAAACCTTACGGAATGTTCTTTTGTGTAGTTATTTTCTACTAATTCTAAAAATTCAAAATATCTTGTTTTATTTATTTTAATACCAATGATTTTTGAATTTGGAACTTTTTTACAAGAAACTAAGATTTGATATAATAATAAACTGACAGAGTGGTAAAGAATATTTCTATTACTATTTGATTTTTTTAATTCATTACCAACAATATATAATGTTTGTTTGAGTTCGGTTAATTGAATATCGTCTAAACATAAAATTGGCAATTGATTAAACATTAAATACAGTTGTTTCAGAAGGCTAATGTTTTCTTTTTCCTTTTTTAAATCAAAGTCGTTAAAAATTAGGACGATACAGCTGTTAATTTTTGCTTTTTCTAAATTATGGATTTGTCCTGGTGCTAAAAACGTAATGGTAGGGCTTTCGATTTCATAATCTATAAAATCAATTTGATGAATACCATTACCGTCAGTTATGATTAATATTTCATAGAATTCGTGTCTGTGGTTGCCAAATTCAAGATGTGCTTTAACGTATTTCCTTTCATCTATTTGACTTATTCCAAATTCTTTATTCAGCTTCTTTATGTAGTATTTTGGTATCATTTAGTCTATTGTTCTGAAATTTACGAAGGCTTACTGCCATTACCGCTAACGTACATATATACTCAATCCTTCCCAAATAACTGTGTAAAAACGTGTATAATCGTTTATAAACATTTAACATCCGACTAATTTTCCAGCATCTCCACACTTTTGTATCGTCGGTTGGCAATGAAGCTACCGTTCGTTAAAAGAATAGATACCATGAGTAATTTAAGAAACAGCG
>JACMRQ010000296.1 GCA_014376355.1 Arcicella sp.
AACAATCACTGAATTGGTTTGCCCCGATGTTATAAAGCCTTTTCCGATGGCTGGGACAGCCTGAATGCCGTGAACTCCTTTTGTATCAGGAATGCTACCAATTTTTTCGTGAGTATCCACATTTAAAACCTCAACTTGATTACTATGAGAAACATATAAACGACGATCTTCAGCACTAACTGAAAGGTAATCCCAACCACCTTCCCCCCCTATCATGGTTGATTTCTTTAGGGTTGTTTGAGCCGATAAAGTGCTTAAAAATGATATAATTATGCTAAAAATAAAAATGATTTTTTTCATTGTTTTTTAATGTTAGAAAAAGTGAAAATAGAATTTTTTTAAAATCAAAACTAAAGTTATCTTGATTTGCACAAGAGAATAAGATTCTTTTATGCAAACATATAGCACCAAAATCGTAGCTAATACTCTACGTGATGATTAAGATAACTGTCATAATTATTGCCATTGCCAAGTGAGAATCAGCATTTCGATTCCTATTTCGGCAAAGTTACGGTCATTGTTGGGGGTCACTTAAATGTGAGGTTAACCTTCTCACGTAAAACATTTAACTGGTTGATATACAAATATTTACTACAAAAATAATTTAAAAAAAGAAGTGTTTTTTTGGTATTTTTAGGGATAATTTCTTGGGTATTTTAACCTTTTTTTATCAATTTTAAGCAAATAAACCGCTTATTAACATAGATGATGGGTAAACATAGGCTTCTCAGTATAAGGAAACATTTCAAAACTAAAACATAGCTCTTTTGTGGGAAGTTTGCCCCACATTTAAGTGAAGCCATATTCACAACTTTCGCAACAAAATAAATAGTTTAAAATGAACCAAAAAAAAAGTATAGATAAGTGATGGAAATTATTCGACCATTTGGGTTTAAATTAATGTAGATTGGGTATGTTGGATTTTTTATTGGGTTATCGAGTGAAATGGGAATATGATTACAATGGCATCAATTATGATTCTTGTAATATGGCCTTAAACAAGTTTAGTTATATTTTTCATAATTACTACTTATTTTTATTGTTTTTCTTCTTCTCATTGACCCCGAATCACATTTTTTATTTAGCTATAAAATTTAATTATTATGTAAGTGTGCAAAGTTTATTCTATACTTTTTGATGCACGCTCTCATTTTGGAACGAATACTTTTCCTCTGCTTAATAAACGTGCTGTTCTAACCACACCAGATTTATGAATAACTATTTGATTATCAATAAACTCGTATTGTAAATTAACTGAAAACTCTCCTGAAGGATGCTCTATTGAAAATGTTGAATTTTGGATGTTGGATGTTGGATTCACAGTAATTCCTGCACACACCGAATTAGGAATAATGCAAGCCGTTGCTACTGAAACTGCTGCTAAAACCCCAATAGCTTCGTGAACAACATGAGGAATAAACATTCTGGTATTAATTATTCCATCGTGTATGGCGGGCGAAATTAGGCACATTTTGGGGATGGTCTGTTCAGAAACATCGCCCAAATTCATGCGAAAACCTGCTTGTAAACGAATGTTTTCTATTTTCTTCTTCAGATTTTCGTTAGCATCCAGATTTTGTTTACTTTCATTTCCAGAAAGCCCAAAATCTTTTGCTCGCATGATTACGAGAGGCATTCCATTATCAATACAGGTAGATTCTATTCCTTCAAAGACATCAATATTATTGCCTGTGGGTAGAATTGAGCCACACGTTGCACCAGCGGTCTCTAAATAATTACAGATAATTGGGGCTGCTGTCCCCACAACTCCGTCAATTTTTATTTCACCAGCATATTCTACTTTTTCATTGGGTGTTTGCACAACACACTCACAAATTCCTCCTGTATTAACAATATTTATTTTTGCCGAAGTTGTTGAATTCTTAGCTTTAATCATTCCAGATTCTATGGCAAAAGGCAATACACCAGCTAAGATATTTCCACAGGTCTGGGTGGTTGAA
Source organism: Arcicella sp. (assembly GCA_014376355.1). Classification (GTDB taxonomy): domain Bacteria; phylum Bacteroidota; class Bacteroidia; order Cytophagales; family Spirosomataceae; genus Arcicella. Next base: position 1,962 of record JACMRQ010000296.1, read on the forward strand.
ACTTTACCTTTTCCAACCACTACTTGAACAAACTCATAGTCTAAATCCCAATCAAGATTAGTAGATAAACTTACAATGGCAACTTTGCTGGTTAAGGGGTTTGCTCCTCCTAAACCGTCAATTTGTCGAGGGTCACCGTGCAAAGTGCCTTCCATTACCTTTACAATCAGTTCATTACGTAGGTTTATATCAGAAGGCAAATCTTTTGCTTGAAAGAAAAGTCCTTTAGAACTTCCTCCCCGAATTTGCATATAAGAAAGTCCACTAACCCCTAAAGGAGAAACTTCTTGATTACTAATTTTCGCTAATTTTCTCAAATTTTCTTTTGTTGCTTTCGACATAATTGGATCGAAAGCTCCTCTTTCAGGAGCAAGGGGGGCTGCTAACATCTCAACAACGGCTTCCATTTCGTGCATACGCCTGAGAGCGTGAGTTTTACTACCTTCCACAAAACGATTAATTAGTTCATCGTTTCCACCAATAACAGAACTAATTTGTTCACGGATGTAGTTTTGCATTCCGAAATTTTCTCCTGCTTCAACGGCTTCACAAATCACGGCGGCAATGCCTTTATAGACAATCGAACGCAATAATTTACGAGTAGCAGCATCCCCAATTTGACTATTTTCTAAACCCGAAATAGCTAAATTTAAGGGGGTTACTTTTTCGATAAACTCCGCAGAATATTCTCCTGCTGCCAAAAATGGCGTTTTGATGCCTTTGGGCGGTACGGGAGCCATAATTGCCAAATCAATCATCTTTACGCCTGTTGATTTTAAAATCGTAGCAATTGCTTTCTTCTTTTCGGGAGATGAGGTATTCATTTCACAAAAAAATTGGTGCGGTTTCAAGACTGGAGCAATTTCTTTGGCAATGTTTTCAGATTCAGAAGAAAGGTTTACCGAAAAAATAATATCTGCATCCTTTGAGGCTTCAAAATTGCTTGGGGTAAGTGTAATTGCTGGATGTAATTTCCTGATTGGGTTTGGGTCGAAGCCTATTACTTCAATTCCCATTTCTGC
>JACMRQ010000297.1 GCA_014376355.1 Arcicella sp.
ATTGTGGAAAAGCAAGCTGAAGATTTACCTTATGACATGGAATGTCATAAAGATTCAGAGGGACATTTATATGATTTTGGTTTTGGAATGAATTGGAAAGGTGTGATTAAGGATGGTCGTGGAGCTAAGTATAAGAAGTAATTATCAAGGCATGATGTCTTTAATGCTTATAAGCTAACTAAAAAAATAATCATGAAAAGAGTATCATTTTTACTACTAATAACGATCTTCTGCTGTTTAACAAAACCCACATTTGCCCAAATTCAAACGGGTGAGAACGTGGCAGTTACCAATACTGAATCGGGAAAAGTTCGGGGGTATATTCACAATAATATATTCACCTACAAAGGAATTCCTTATGCAGAAGCAGCACGTTTTATGCCTCCTACTAAACCAAAACCTTGGTCGGGCGTGCGTGCATCATTGGTTTATGGTCCAGTTGCTCCCTTACTTGATCCCACAACGAGCGTCCAAGATGAAGGAGAATTTATTTTTCATCACGATTGGGGATTCACCAACGAAGACTGTATGCGTTTAAACGTTTGGACCCCCAATATTAAGGACGGCAAAAAACGCCCCGTAATGTTCTGGATTCACGGTGGAGGTTTTACAGCGGGTTCTTCGCAGGAATTGCCTTCTTATGATGGTGAAAATCTGGCTAAAAAAGGAGATGTCGTAGTTGTTTCCATTAATCATCGTTTGAATGTTTTAGGGTTTTTAGATTTATCCGCATACGGTGAAAAATACAAACAATCAGCCAACTTGAGCATTCTGGACATGAAAGCCGCATTGGAATGGGTAAAAATAAATATTGAAAATTTTGGCGGTGATCCAAATAATGTTACGATTTTTGGACAATCAGGTGGCGGTGCAAAAGTAAATACGCTAATGGCAATGCCCTCGGCAAAAGGACTTTTTCATAAGGCAATCAATGAAAGTGGTTCATCCAGAACGGCAATGTTAGAAAAAAACGAAACACAATTGATTACTTCCGAAGTCTTGAAAGCCCTTGATTTACAGCCAAATCAAGTAGATGATATTCAGAAAATTCCATTCGAAAAACTAAGCATGGCGGGTAAAAAAGCACTGAAAATAGTAGCTGACAAGATGAAGGCCGAAGGAAAACCTGTTATTGGTTTTGGTTTAAGCTGGGGACCAAGCCATGATGGGGAAGTTTTGCCCTATCAATTGTTTTCAAACGAAGCTTTTGAATTATCTAAGAATATACCTTTGATGTTGGGTACTACAAAGAATGAGTTTACGCCTTTTGCAGGAATGGCAACTTTTAATAGTACAAAAGATCAAGTCGTTGAAATTATAAAAAAGAAATATCCTACAAAAACCGATGCTTATTTAGAAGCCGTTAAAAAAGCTTATCCAAATGATATAAAACCATCTGATTTATTAGACATTGATTTCTCTTTCAGACCAGGAGCAGTAATTCAAGCGAATCAAAAATCGGCTTTAAGTGGAGGTGCACCAACTTATATGTATTTATTTGCTTGGCAATCGCCCATTTTAGATGGAAAATTTAAGGCAGTCCATTGCATGGAATTACCGTTCGTATTCAACAATATTGCTCGTTGCGAGGAAATGACTGGCGGTGGAAAAGATGCTTACATTTTAGCGGATAAAATGAGTCAATCATGGATAAATTTTGCTAAAACAGGCAATCCAAATCATGCTGGATTACCAAAATGGGAAACTTATGATGCTGCGAAAGGAGCAACGATGTTTTTCGATAATACTTGTGAGACTAAGTATCATCATGATGCAGCATTATTGGAACTTGTGAGGTAACATTTGAAATAAATTGTGCTTAAAACAAAAATACTCGCCCAGTGTCTGGACGAGTATTTTTTGTATTTTATCAATGAGCTACTTACTCATTTTGTACTACCATTATGCTTAAAACATAAATGAACATCCTCAAATTAGATTGAATCTTCCGTAGTATCTTCTTTCTTTACTGCTTTCACTTTTTTCACTGGAGCTTCTTCAACAACTACTGTTACTGGTGCAACCTTAGTTAAAACTGCTGCTTTCACAGGAGCAATTACAGTACCCAAAGGAAGAATTTCAACGAAAGAACGTCCTTTAAATCCTTTTTTGAAATGAACTGTTCCGTCAACTAAAGCGAACAAAGTATGATCTTTTCCAAGACCAACACCAGGCCCAGGATTGTGGGCTGTTCCTCTTTGACGAATAATGATATTACCAGCAATTGCTGGCTGACCTCCGAATATTTTTACACCGAGGCGTTTACTATGGGACTCACGGCCGTTCTTAGAACTACCCGCACCTTTCTTATGTGCCATTTCTTTTGAATGATTTTATAAGTAAGTTTAATGAGTTTTGAGTTAAATATTTATGAGTTAAGTAAACTCATAAAACCTAATTCCTAATCACTAAAACTTACAACGTTATTCCTTCGATTAATACTTTTGTAAAATTTTGACGGTGTCCGTTTTGCTTTTGATAGCCTTTACGACGTTTCTTTTTGAAAACCAGAACCTTCTCTCCACGAACGTGAGCTAAAATTTTACCTGATACTGTTGCACCTGCTACGGTTGGGAGACCAATTTGAATATCTCCGTCATTATCGACAAGAAGAACCTTATCGAAAACCAGTGCAGCGCCTTCCTCGCCCGCCAAACGGTGGGTGTAGAGGAAACGGTCTTTCTCAACTTTAAATTGCTGACCAGCGATTTCTACGATTGCGTACATTTGTAAATGTTTAAATATGAATTTTAATTTGGGTTGCAAAGGTACAGCTTTTGTTTTGAAATCTAAAAAGAAACGACTACTTTTATTTCAAATTCTACGCATTTTATTTCCACATAACCTATTGTTTAATAATGAGTTATGAAAATAAAATGAAAATAAAATCGTTTTCAACAGCATGTGACTTATTCCTAAAATTAAAATATAATACTCATGGTTCTTAAACGAGGTTCTTTAATAGTTACATTTGGGCTTTATCTATCTGTATTTCAATTATTTAGCCAGTCAGAAAAAGTACAAGTGATTCATTTTGAGGATTTACAGAAACAGATAAATAATGTAACTGATACGACGCTGGTAGTTCATTTTTGGGCAACGTGGTGCAGACCGTGCGTTGAAGAATTATCTAATTATGAAAGATTAAGTCTGGAATTTGCCAAGAAGAAAGTCAGATTTTTAATGGTAAGTTTGGATTTTCCAAAAGACTTGAAAGGCAAGGTTGAACCTTTTGTGGCAAAAAACAGCATAAATTCGGAAGTGGTTCTATTGGATGAACCAGATTATAATGCTTGGATTGATGACATTGACAAAGAATGGTCAGGAACGATTCCTGCAACGCTGATAGTGAATTTAACAATGAGGAAAAGAATATTTTTTGAAGGTCAAGCCAATATGGAGAAATTTATGGAGGAATTAAAGGCAATGACTCCTGCTGTGGAAGCGAATTAAATTATGTTTTCTTATTTTTGTCAGACGATAGTCTGACACTAAAACCTCATAGTTTTGAACATTTAATTGAATCCGTTACTTTATAGAATTTAACCAGCTAAAAAGCAACAAATAACAACTAATTAAAATGAAAAAAGTCATGAAAAAAATATATATTTTGAGTTCTATTGGCGTGTTGCTGATGGGACTTACAGTTATATTTGCTTTTAAAAATACTGCTGATTCTGTCATTGATAAAGGTTACGCAATTGGTGATGTTGTAAATGATTTCAAATTAAGAAGTACATCAGGTGGCATCACTTCAATGGCTGAAAATCGTTCGGCGAAGGGGTATATAATCGTTTTTACGTGTAATCACTGTCCGTTTTCAAAGGCTTATGAGACAAGGATTATGGCATTGGACAGAAAATATGCTTCACAGGGTTATCCAGTTTTAGCGATAAATCCAAATGACCCTGCGGCTTATGAAGAAGATACTTTCGAAAATATGCAAGCCGTTGCGAAGTCAAGAGATTATACATTTGAATATTTGCAAGATGAAACGCAATCGGTTGCTCGTGCATTTGGGGCTGCTCGCACGCCTTCTGCATATGTAGTGAAGCGTGAGGGTGATAAATTTATCTTACAATATATTGGTGGAATTGATGACAATACCCAAGATGCAAATGGTGTGACAAAACGTTATATTGAAGATGCTGTAAATAGTCTTTTGGCAGGAAAACCCGTAGTCGTAAACCTTACAAAATCAGTAGGTTGTGCGATTAAATGGAAGGGGGTTTGATTTTGATTGCTGGTGATTAATTAATGGTTATTAGATGAGAACAGGGTTAGTTTTCTTCCTGATAACCATTAAACAATAAAATCACAAAAGCTGTCGATTTTCACAAAAATAGGTCGTTCTGCCCCCCACTTTCGAAATACTTATTTCTTTGCCACATTCCGCACAAGTTCCTACTCTCACATCTTGTAAACCTGCCCGTCCCCAACCACGTACGTGTATGAGAAAATTGTCTGGAAAATCGTCATAATTTGCCTGTAAATCAATGGCTGTTTGAATCACAAATCGCATAGATTTATGAATTTCAAGTATCTCTTTTTCCGATAACTGATTGGCTTTTTTCTCTGGATAAATTCTGGCTTGGTACAATACTTCGTCCACAATCCAATTGCCAATACCAGCCACGGTTGATTGGTCTAATAAAACAGATTTTATAGGTGCATTCTTTTTATTGAGGTTTTTTGCTAATTCCTCAACTGTAATTTCTAAAGCATCTTTATTAATTTTCTTGCGAGTTAAATACTCCTCAATATCCTCCACAATTCCAATTCTCTCAAATTTTCTTGGACATAAAAAGCCTAACTTAAAACCGTTAGCAAACTTAAAAATGATTCTTGCAAAACGGGGCGTGTCTTCATCATCTTTGTAATAAGCCAAATCGCCCGTCATGCCAAAGTGAAAATGTAGCCAATAAGGGGCATCTAATTGAGCAAATAGGTTTTTACCTACTCGTTTTGTGCCAATAAATTGATGATTTTTTAGTTGCTGATTCAGGGTGTCGTAGTCGGTAGTTAGCAATTTTGTATCCTCCACATAGACATCGCTAATGGGTTGATAAAGACTGGTTTCTTCAAAATATCGGCGATAAGTTTCTACTTCAGGGAGTTCGGGCATAAGATTTAGTATTTGAGGTAGAACTGGTTTTTAAGAGAATTTGTTTCGTTGATTATCTACCGCAAAAACAACCCCGCCATTTCCTCCAAAGACACAATTTTCATCGTTGATTCTCCGCTTGGTGTATAACTTGGATTAGTGGATGCAAAGAGCTGTTCAACCAACATATTCATCTCTAAAATCGTAAGGTTATGATTCCCGAAACGCCCTGCTGAACGCTTTGCCATTGAACGAGCTACGTTTTCGGCTTTATCCAAATGTAAATTAGCTTCGTTGTGTTTAAATTGCTCTAAAATTCCTTCAATCATCGCCTGTTCATTTTCTTCTGGTGAATCGGCTGGGATGCCATTTACTATGAAAGTATCGTGTCCAGTAACACTCAAAATAAAACCCAAATTGCAGATTTCGTCTTGAATTTCAACCACCAAATGAAAATCTGCGGGAGTTAGTCTCACCGTAGTCGGGAAAAGTAATTGCTGTGATGCTCCATTGTGTTTTTGAAGATATTGCGAAAATTTTTCGTACAAAATCCGTTCATAAGCCGCCCGTTGGTCAATTAACAACATACCAGATTTTACTTGCGAAATAATGTACTGATTATGAATTTGAAAAGTAGTTGATTCAGAATCCTGTCTAACTCTTTGAAAACGGTTTTCTGTAATATCGTTTGCCTTACTTTTTACCGTAGTTGGCTCAAAATCTTTACCAAAATCAAAGTTGGATTGGCTAATGTCTTTTTTGTCAAAATCATCAGTACTTCTACCCAAACCTTCGTATAATTTATTCCAATTTGTCAGATTTGCACGCTCACGGACTGGTACTTCTGGGCGAGCGTAAGTGCTTGCTCCTCCATTGTTAAAAGCATCGGCACTTTCCTTTTTCGTTTGAAATGGAGAATTTCCGAAGTTGAAAATATTATTCGTATAATTTACATCCGTTTCAAAATCCAAGGACGGCGTAAGATTATGCTGACTCATTGCCTTTCTAACGGCAGCCTGCACGATGGCATACACGGTGCGTTCATCATCAAACTTTATTTCGGTTTTAGTTGGATGAACGTTTATATCAATATGAATGGGGTCAATTTCGATAAAAAGTACATAGAATGGGTGCGTTCCTTCGGGAATTAATCCCTCGAATGCTGACATCACCGCATGGTTCAAATAGCCATTTTTTATGTAGCGATTATTGGCAAAAAAGAACTGTTCTCCACGAGTTTTTTTAGAATATTCGGGCTTTCCTACATATCCACGCACACTCACGAAAGACGTTTCTTCTTCGCAAGATGCCAATTGTTCACGGTAGTTTTTACCGAATAAATCTACAATTCTTCGACTTAATTTACCTGCGGGCAGATTATAGATTTCTGAATCATTATGATGCAAAGTAAACATAATGTTAGGGTTCGATAATGATACTCGTTGAAATTCATCAAGTACATGACGCATCTCTACAGGATTGGATTTCAGGAAGTTACGTCTTGCTGGAACATTATAGAACAAATTTTTCACTTGAATACTCGTACCCTTTTCAGTCGCAACAGCTTCTCGCATTTTAACCTCAGAAGCCTCCATTTTTATCAAAATTCCTAATTCATCCGTTTCTCTGCGAGTCCGCATTTCAACTTGAGCAACGGCAGCAATTGATGCCATCGCTTCTCCTCTAAATCCCATCGTTCGAATTTTAAAGAGATCTTCAGAAGTACGAATCTTGGAAGTAGCGTGGCGTTCAAAACACATTCTGGCATCAGTTTCTGACATTCCCAAACCCTCATCGATTACTTGAATTAAGGTTTTTCCAGCTTCACGAACAATTAGCTGAATGGTTTTTGCCCCTGCATCAATTGAATTTTCTAATAACTCCTTCACCACCGAGGCAGGACGCTGAACCACCTCTCCAGCCGCAATTTGATTGGCAATAGAATCAGGAAGAAGTTGGATGATGTCTAACATTTTTTATAGTGAATAATTAACAGAAAATAATTAGTAGTTGATTGTAAGAACCTCGTCTGTAAAAAACTATTAATTGTCTTCTTATTAATTGTTAATTAAAATCTTTCCTCTAAGTTCGTAATAAATCAAACGATTGGCAATAAAAAATAAAATTTTGATATTAATAAATTTATAACATTTTGACTTTTAATTTTTTAAGCTCTTAAAAAGAAAATAATTATATAATTTTAGCTCAATCTGTGTTAAAGATTGAATGATCGTAAATTAATTGGTAAGTTCTTGACAACTTCGGCGCTTCACCCTTTGTGAATGCTTTAGGTAGCAAGATTCTTTGTTTTTTCAATACCGAATCGATGAAATATTTCTTTGTTTCCTTTAATAAAAATAGCTAAAGTGAAGATAACTTGCTTTTTCACAAGAATCTAAATTCCACACGAAGAAGCTTATAGATTCCACTTACTCCAAACTAATTTCGTAAATTTGATGTTTCAAATAATCATACAAGTATATATTATCCAGAAACCATGTTGAAGCCCCAAATATTTATTTATACTGAATCAACGCCTAATCCTAATTCAATGAAGTTTGTTTTGAATTTTGAATTAGTGCCAGACGGTTCATCTTTTGATTATGCAACGCCCTCTGATGCAATTACAGAAGGGAAAAACTCACCTTTGGCGGTAGCTTTGTTCGGCTTTGATTTTGTTCAAAGAATATTTATTTCTTCTAATTTTATCACTGTTACCAAAAACGATGAAACTAAATGGGAAGATGAATTATTTGGAATGAAGCAATTTTTGAAGCAATTTTTTGAAGACAAAAAAGACGTTTTTACCAAAACAACCATCGCTGCCCATGAGGCAATAGCAGGGGAACAGGATTCGGAAACTGTTATCAAAATTAAAGCAGTTTTAGACCAGTATGTGCGTCCAGCGGTTGAATCTGACGGAGGTGCAATCAATTTCCATTCTTACAATGACGGTGTAGTGAAGGTGCTTTTACAAGGTTCTTGTTCGGGTTGTCCATCTTCAACGATAACACTGAAACAAGGCATTGAAAACCTTTTGACCCGCATGGTTCCTGAGGTGAAAGAGGTTGTGGCAGAAGGCGTTTAATACTTGAAGTTAATGGTAGAAACGTAATAAAGTTCCTTTTCGATTCTACCATTAACCTTATATTTACTAAAATTCAGTGTGCATTCGCAAGGCAAAAGCATGAACTGGTCCTCTATCCTGATTATATGCAGGATTAATTACCAACTGATAATCAGGCGTTACCGATAACCAATCTGTTACTTTGATATTATAATTAACTTCAAAAATAGTCTCTAAACCGTAGTTTGGTAATTTCCCATCTCCAATAATAAAACCGTATCCTCCTTTTGCCAAATACTGACGATGAAGATCAGAGATTCCGTTAAAAACGAAGGCCATATTTAATCTATCTTGTTTTCTTCCAAATAAATTATTTTTCACAAAGCCCCCACTTACTGAACGGTCAATTTCTGTAAAGGCCCATGTTTCATTATTTCCATCATTCCAAGATGCTCGGAAAAACAGTCCAGATTCTTTCGTTAGTTCTTGTTCGTAATTAATCCCAAGCGTATATTTTGTTCTACCGTCTTTTCTTGTTGAGGCTATGTCTGGATTGGGCGATTTTATTGCTTCAGCATAACTTCCCATATAAGTTGTGGTATAAGATGCTAAGGCCCTTAGTTTTCCTTCTTTCCCAAAAAATGATGTAGATTTTTCAATTTCAAAAGTGTTAGAATTATTCCCATTCCATTGCCAATTCAAATCTGGACCGTTGGCAGTTGTGGGAACCAAAGAAGTTCCTGCCCGAACTGCCCAACGTTCACGCACATATTCCGCCACCACATTCCACGTATATCCACGAGTGTTGGCAGGATAATCCCATGCTCCCGTGGACATTAATGCCCAATTCATAAATTGACTTCGAGGGTCGTGGGCGTAAGAATTATTATCAAAATAATCAGCAATTGAAAATTTTCCAATGGCAAAAGAAAAGCGATTTGAAGGTCTACTGCCTTCGAAACTATTTATTCCATCTTCTGTTGGGTCAGCATGAGATTCTCCTTCTACAACTTTTCCTTTAATATTTTTCTCCGCTTTTTTGTTAAAATTTCCTTCATTCGAGAGAGCAAAATCTTGTCTGAAAAACAAACGGGCTGTATAAATAGTGGGAGCTGGATTGCCAATTCTGAAACATTCTCCATTCGTGAAACCCGCAATTCCTCTGGCTTGCGAAAGTCCACTTCCCCCCGCCATTTCTGGATTATAAAATACTGCTGCTCCTTTCCATAATTTTCTGCCAATAAAGATGGTTGTTGTTATGGACGTTTGGGTTTCTGAGCTATCTGAAAGACTATAATCACCACTGTAAGGGGCATTAATCTTCGGTTTGTGTTGTGGAATGACAGTTTGCTGAAAGTGAAGCGACCAATTCTTATCTTGTGAAAAGGAGGCTTGAAAGATGATTATAAGCAAAGAAAATGTAAAAATATATCTCATAATTGAAAATTTTAAAGTACTAAATAATACGTGTTATTCTAATATTTTACAAAGTTACCCACAAAAACTTTTAAAAATTTCCTTTGATTTTAAACATTTTAAAAATATATTTGTTTTTTAGGTTACTCTAAAATATATTTAAGGTTAATTAAAACTAAAATCAAGGCAAATGAAAATAAATAAATACATTCGTATAATATTATTCCTTAATATCTTAATTTCCATGTCTTTACCTACCATCTCACAAGGGTTGAAAGGTAAAATTATTAGTAATGGCAAATCAGCAGAGTTTGTAAATATTACTGTCCCTGCATTCAAAAGCATAGGAACACAAGCAGATATTGATGGTGTATTTTATTTGAAAAATATCCCTGAAGGCAAACAAATCGTACAAATATCGGGTGTGGGTTTCAAGAAGACTGAGCGGACTGTACAAATCCATAAGGATAAAATTTCAACGGTGAGTTTTGAAATTGAACCTGACCAAACGGCTATAAATGAGGTAGTGGTGACGGGAACTATGAAAGAGACGATGATAAATTTGTCTTCTACGCCAATTGAAATTTATACACCCACTTTTTTCAAAAAAAATCCAACGCCGAGCCTTTTTGAAGCCATGACGATGGTAAATGGTGTTCGTCCGCAATTAAATTGCAGTGTTTGTAATACGGGCGATATTCATATTAATGGAATGGAAGGAGCTTATACCATGATTACAATTGATGGAATGCCCATTGTTTCGGCACTTTCAACGGTGTATGGACTTTCGGGAATTCCAAACTCAATGGTTGAACGAATTGAAGTAGTGAAAGGACCTGCTTCAACGCTTTATGGCTCAGAAGCAGTGGGTGGATTAATTAATGTTATCACAAAAAATCCCGTAAAAGCTCCCTTAATTTCCTTAGACTTAAACTCAACTACTTACGGAGAATACACTTTTGACGGGGCAGTAAAAGCAAAAATAGGAACGGCAAGTACGATGATAAGTGCTAATTATTTCAATTTTCAGAATAGAACTGATAAAAATGATGATGGATTCACTGATGTTACCTTACAAAATCGAATTTCGGTTTTCAATAAGTGGTCTTTTAAAAGGACGCAAAACCGAACATTCACTTTGGCAGGAAGGTACGTATATGAAGACCGTTTTGGGGGTGAACTTAATTGGCAAAAAGAGGATAGAGGAGGTAATAAAATTTATGGTGAAAGCATTTTGACTAAACGCTGGGAAATAATCAGTAATTACCAATTACCAATTAATAATCAGCAAGTTAATTTTCAATTTTCTTATAATAATCACGACCAAAACTCATTTTATGGCAATCAGCCCTATCTTGCAAAGCAGGAAATTGCGTTTGGTCAATTAATTTGGGATAAGAAAATAGGCAAAAATCATGACGCATTGTTTGGGTTGGCTTTACGTTATACTTTTTACGATGATAACAATACCTTAACCCAAGATGAGAACGATTCAACGTTGAATAAACCAAGCAATACGTTTTTGCCAGGGATATTTTTGCAGGATGAAATAAAACTTACTAAACGAAATACGGTCTTAATGGGACTAAGGTATGATTATAATTCAATTCATGGTGGAATTGTTTCTCCAAGAATTAATTGGAAATACAGTTCTGAAAAATTAGATATTTTTAGGTTAAGTTTTGGAACGGGATATCGAGTTGTTAATTTATTTTCGGAAGATGAAACGGTTTATTCGGGTTCAAGAAAAATTGAAATTCGTTCTAATCTAAACCCCGAAAAATCTTGGAATAGTAATCTTAATTATCAGAAAACAATTACACACAGCAACGGTTTTGTTGCCATTGACGGTAGTATTTTTTACACTTATTTTACCAATAAAGTAGTTGCAGATTACGATACTGACCCGAGCAAAGTAATTTTTGATAATTTGAAAGGTTATGGCGAACTAAAGGGAGCAAGTTTAAACCTTGATTTAAACTTCACAAACGGTTTAAAGATTATGATTGGAGGAACTTATACCGACATTTATAGAATCGAAAATGACTTGAAAATTCGTCAGAAAAAGACTCCTATTTTTACGACAAATTACGCTATTTCCTACACACATCCCAAGTCACAAATTATGCTGGACTTGACAGGAAATATTTATGGTTCAATGGATCTGCCCTTGATTACTAATGATATTCGTTCTGCACAATCGCCTATTTTCAATATCTCAAATCTTCAAATTTCAAGACGTTTCAACAATGGATTACAGATATATGCGGGGACAAAAAATTTGTTTAATTTCTTCCCAGAACAAAAAATTATTTATCAAGCAAAAGATTTAAAGTCAGAGCAAATAATAGATTCAGCTTTGGGAACTTTACCCCGTGGATATTATTTCAACACCGATTCAAACTATGCTCCTATGCAAGGAATACGTGGCTTTTTGGGTATTCGTTGGAGCTTGTTTTAGAAAATATTAAACCTTCCTTTACTCCGCTCGTCAAAGGTGTGTTTTGAAAATAAAATTCTTCGCAACATGACATCCAGACGTGAATTTATAAAAAAATCAGCCCTTGCTACAGTGGGTACGATGTTGATTCCTAATTTTTTAAAGGGATTTGAACAACAAACTTTTGCTTTCCAACAAGCTCCAAGTCAGGGAAAAATATTGATAATGGTTCAACTTTCAGGGGGTAATGATGGGCTAAATACTATAATTCCCTTTCAAAATGACATCTATTATCGTGAACGTCCAACCATTGGAATTAAGGCGGATAAAGTATTAAAACTCAATGATGAAATTGGATTAAATCCCGCTTTGGAATCAATCAGGGGACTTTATGATAATGGCTTGATGCAAATTATTAACAATGTTGGTTATCCAAATCCTGACCGTTCACATTTTCGGTCGATGGATATTTGGCAAACGGGTAGTTGTTCAAATGAATATTTAAAAAGTGGTTGGTTAGGTCGATATTTAGATGCTCAATGTACAGGAAAATGTGAACCACACGCCGCCATTGAAGTTGATGATTCTTTAAGTTTGGCACTGAAAGGCTTGAAGGTAAAAGGAATGGCGGTACAAAATCCTGCTCAATTATACCAACAAACGCAAAATCCATTTCTCGAAAAACTCGCCAAAGTCAATCATTCAGCATTTGATAATGTAAATTATCTCTACAAAACGCTTTCAGAAACCATTTCTTCGGCAGATTATATTTACGAAAAATCAAAGGTTTATCAATCAAAAGCCACTTATCCACAAACGGATTTGGGTAAAAGAATGAAAACTATTTCTGAATTAATCAATTCAGGCGTACAAACACAAGTATATTACGTTTCGCACGGAAGTTTTGATACACACGTAAATCAAGTCAATCAGCAAGAACGTTTATTGAAACAATACGCCGAAGCCGTAAGTATTTTTATGGACGATATGAAAACCAATGGACGAATGGACGATGTAATGGTAATGACGTTTTCAGAATTTGGCAGAAGAGTAAAACAAAATGGTTCAAACGGCACCGACCACGGCACAGCAAACAATATTTTTTTGATGGGAGGCAAGTTAAAAACCGACTCAAACCTCATGCAAGCCCCTGATTTACAGAACCTTGATGAAGGAGATTTAAAATATAAAGTTGATTTCAGAAATATTTATTCGACTATTTTAGATAAATGGTTACAGACGGATTCAATAGCAGTTTTGGGAAAAAGGTTTGAGGGTTTGGGGTTTGTTTAG
>JACMRQ010000298.1 GCA_014376355.1 Arcicella sp.
ATTGTTAAAAACTTATTAATAATCAAGATAAACTGTATAATAACTATTACAAAAGTAAACATAACTGTATCTACCTTAATTTCCAAACACTTCAATCCAGATATTATTATACGGTAAATCAATTGTACTATTCCAATCCAGCTCCCAAATCCAAACACAATTCTCTCGCAATACTCGTTTAATTGAATTAATTTTGCATTTTTAAAACCAATCAAATCGCAAAATAATGATTCATTTCTTCGGAAGCCTTACAAACACAGTTTTTGCCGTTCAAAAGCAAGACAATTTTTCACAAGAAGACATCAAAAAACTGTATTGGTTATTCAATAGCTCGTCTGAAAATAAGCATACTTCCACCAATTCCAAACAGTCAACGCTTGATTCATTTTTTGTTGGTCCACGGGCAGCCATGATTACGCCTTGGAGTACGAATGCCGTTGAAATCACGCAAAATATGGCGATTTCTGGTATAATTAGAATTGAAGAATTTACGGAAGTTTCGAAAGAATTTTCGGATTTTGACCCGATGCTTTCGCAAAAATATGAAGGACTCAATCAGTCAATTTATACCATTAACGTTCAACCCGAACCGATTTTCGAAATTGATGATATTGCGGCTTATAACAAAAAAGAAGGTTTATCATTGAGTAGCGAAGAGGTGGATTATCTGAATAATTTATCCATAAAATTAGAAAGAAAACTAACCGATTCTGAAGTATTTGGATTCTCGCAGGTGAACTCAGAACACTGTCGCCACAAGATTTTCAACGGTACTTTTGTCATTGATGGTGAAACCAAAGATTCTTCTCTTTTCAAATTAATTAAGAAAACTTCGCAAGAAAATCCTAACGATATTGTTTCTGCTTATAAAGATAATGTTGCTTTTATTAAAGGTCCAAAAGTAGTCCAGTTTGCACCAAACACTGCTGATAAGCCCGATTTTTATGCAGAAAAAGAATTCGATTCTGTTATTTCTGTAAAGGCCGAAACCCACAACTTTCCCACAACCGTTGAGCCTTTTAATGGTGCTGCTACGGGTTCTGGCGGTGAAATTCGTGACCGTTTAGCGGGTGGACAAGGCTCTTTGCCTTTAGCTGGAACGGCGGTATACATGACTTCATATTCACGTTTAGATAAAAATCGCCCTTGGGAAAACGGAATGTCAGAACGTGATTGGTTATATCAAACGCCAATGGATATTTTAATAAAAGCTTCCAATGGTGCTTCTGATTTTGGTAATAAATTCGGTCAACCATTAATTACGGGTTCAGTTTTGACTTTTGAACACGAAGAAGAAGCTCGTAAATTAGGCTTTGATAAAGTGATTATGCTGGCAGGTGGCATTGGGTATGGAAAAGAAAGCCAAGCCATCAAACAAAAACCAACTGAAGGTGATAAAGTGGTGATTTTGGGAGGTGAAAATTACCGAATTGGGATGGGTGGAGCGGCTGTTTCTTCGGCTGATACGGGTGCTTTAGGTGCTGGAATTGAACTAAATGCCATTCAACGTTCCAATCCAGAAATGCAAAAAAGAGCGGCTAATGCCATTCGTGGCATGGTTGAAGCTGACCATAATCCTATTGTTTCTATTCATGACCACGGTGCGGGCGGACATTTGAACTGCCTTTCGGAATTGATTGAAGAAACGGGCGGTTTGATTGACTTGGATAAATTGCCAGTTGGTGACCCAACGCTTTCTGCCAAAGAAATTATTGGGAATGAATCGCAGGAAAGAATGGGTTTGGTGATTGGTGAAAAAGATTTGGAAATCCTTCAACGCATTGCCGACCGAGAACGTTCGCCTATGTACGTGGTGGGTGATGTAACGAATAATCATCGTTTTACTTTTCAATCAAAATCAACGGGATTCAAACCAATGGATTTTGCGATTGAAGATATGTTTGGGAGTTCTCCAAAAGTGATTATGGAGGATAAAAGCATCGAAAGAAATTATCAAGATTTAACTTATTCTACTGAAAATATTGCTGAATACTTGAATCAAGTGCTTCAATTAGAGGCAGTTGCTTGCAAGGATTGGCTGACAAATAAAGTGGATAGATGTGTGGGTGGACGAGTTGCCAAACAGCAATGTGCGGGTACTTTGCAATTGCCCTTGAACAATGTAGGTGTAATGGCTTTAGATTTCAAAGGCAAAGAGGGCATCGCAACTTCAATCGGACATTCGCCAATTGCTGCTTTGATTGACCCCATTGTAGGTTCAAGAACTGCCATCGGAGAAGCACTTTCAAATATTGTTTTTGCTCCTTTGAAAGATAATTTAAAATCAATCTCATTGTCGGCAAACTGGATGTGGGCTTGTAAAAATGCAGGTGAAGATGCCCGTTTATACGAAGCTGTAAAAGGTTGTTCGGACTTTGCGATTGAATTAGGCATCAACATTCCAACGGGTAAAGATTCTCTTTCGATGAAGCAAAAATACCCGAATGATGAAGTAATTGCCCCGGGAACGGTCATTATTTCGGCAGGTGGAAATTGCTCGGATATTACGAAAGTCGTTGAGCCAGTTTTGAAAAGAAATGGCGGAAATATTTACTATCTAAATCTTTCGCAAGATTCCTTCAAATTGGGAGGAAGTTCATTGGCTCAAATTCTGAATAAAGTGGGTAAGGAAGTACCTACAATTACCAATTCAGAATTCTTTAAAAATGCCTTTAATCTTTTACAGGATTTAATTAAAGACAATAAAATTCAAGCGGGGCATGATGTAGGGAGTGGTGGATTGATTACGACTTTATTAGAAATGTGTTTTGCCGAGATAAATTTGAGTGCTGATTATGATTTAAGTTCATTAGGAGAAATGGATTCAGTTAAAGCATTTTTTAATGAGAATATCAGTATCGTTTTTCAAGCAAATTCGGAAGTTGAAGCTATTTTTGCTCAACATAATATTGAGATTTTCAAAATTGGTAAAGTAACTGAAAGTGATGTCGTTTCCATTAAAAATAACGAAGATAATTTCACTTTTAAAGTTTCAGAATTGCGAGATACGTGGTATAAAACGTCTTTCCTATTAGATTCAAAACAGTCTAAAAATGGTATGGCTTTGGAGCGTTTTAACAATTACAAAAACCAACCATTAACGCATCATTTTCCTGCACATTTTGACGGAAAGAAACCCGTAATTGATCCAACAAAACCAAGACCAAAGGCAGCAATTATTCGAGAAAAAGGTAGTAATTCTGAACGTGAAATGGCTAATGCAATGTATCTGGCTGGATTTGATGTAAAAGATGTTCACATGACTGACTTGATTTACGGTCGTGAAAATTTGGAAGATATTCAGTTTATTGGAACAGTTGGAGGATTCTCAAATTCAGACGTATTGGGTTCGGCAAAAGGTTGGGCAGGCGCATTCTTATACAATGAAAAAGCCAATACTGCTTTGAAAAATTTCTTTGAAAGAGAAGATACACTTTCTGTTGGAATTTGTAATGGTTGTCAGTTATTTATGGAATTAGCATTGATAAATCCTGACCATGAAATTCATGGAAAACTGCACCACAATGAATCTTATAAACACGAAAGTATTTTTACGTCAATAAAAGTCCAACAAAATAATTCGGTAATGCTTTCGACTTTGGAAGGGGCAACTTTGGGCGTTTGGGTATCTCACGGAGAAGGGAAATTCAACTTGCCATATTCTGAAGACCAATATAATATCGTTGGGAAATATGGCTACGAAAATTATCCTGCTAATCCAAACGGTTCGGATTATAATACTGCTATGATGTGCGACAAAACGGGAAGACATTTAGTGACAATGCCTCACATAGAACGCTCAACTTTCCCGTGGAACTGGGCAAATTATCCAGAAGGACATAAGGATGAAGTTTCACCTTGGTTAGAAGCCTTTGTAAACGCTCGTATATGGGTGGAGGGTAAAATGTAAAATAATTTAAATAAGTTGAGATTGAGAACAAGGAATAGCGAATGAAAAGTATGACTTTACTTCTTTATCAGCTATTCCTTTTTGTCAGTGCTAAAATTAAAAAGTTGAGGAAATATATTTGTATGTGGTAGTAAAATTTTTATCGAAGAATACCTAATTGCTTTGTCAGTTGGACAAGAGCTGTTGTATCACGGGCATCTAATTTGCGAATCATATTTTTGCGATGATTATCTACGGTATTCGAACTAATAAATAATTTTTCAGCAATTTGTTTTGATTCATACCCTTTCATTAAAAGTTTTAACACTTCAATTTCACGAGCCGAGAAAATGTCCTGTTTTTTCAAACTCATTTCTTTCGAAGAAAAAGCTGTTACAAATTCTGCATTGTTGAAGCTCATACGCCCCCAATATTGGTCAGTAGGTTTTATTAAATGGTCAATATCTTGATCAACAATAAAACAGAGTGTTGGGTATCCATTTTCATTAAATTCTAACCCAAAAATCTGAACCATTGTATGAAAAGGTATTCCACTTGGGCGAAAATGCTTCATTCCATAACCATAGGCAATAAAATTCTTTTTAATTTCTTGTGGTGCTTCCTTAATTGAATCAATCATGAATTTGAAAAGAGTTGGAATTGAAGAAACGTTTTCTTTTTCTGGAGTCATTGAACTCAAAAATTGACTGAATCCTTTCTGCATAAACGCTTCAACTGGAATTCCTAAGGAAATCTCTGTATTTGTGATGTACTTGAAAGATAAATCAGTCATATCCATGATTCCATAGACGGCATTCAAATAAGTTGTGTCTTTATTGAAAAAACCCATTTCTTGTAAATACTTCTCCGCAGATTTTTCGGAGGTTTCCCCCATAATCTCATTAACGGCTTTTAAACATTTACGGAAAAGTTGTTCTAAAGAATAATTGGCGAGATTTTGCATGAAATACTTAGGATTTACCCACTGTTTTGTAAATTATTATAAATTAGCACTATCAAAATTAATTGATTTTTAATAAAATAGCCAAATTGGCTATTTGTTTTATTTAGATATATGCTGAATTTTGTAATGTTGTATAGTTAACTACCTAAAATTATAATTTATTACACCGTTTTGAATATAAACTACACATACTACCACACATTTTAATTAAATACTTAACCACAATTTATAAATTAAAAGAGGAATCCCATCTATTTCTTTTTGCCTTGAAATTCCTTTATTAGTTAATTTTCAAGTAAAATTATTTAAAATTTTTACAGACAGCTGAAAATAAATTTTCGGCTGTCTGTTTTTATACCTTAAAACCAATGCTTTCTTAACTTTTCTAAGTCTTCAGGTGTATCAACGTCGATAATGCCTTCTGGAAAATCAACGACTGAAATGCTGTTTTTATACAAATGTAAAAATGATTTAGCACCCTTCTCTCCGTTCAATTTTATAAGCTGTGGAAACATTGATTTATCGAAGATCATCGGTACGCCTAACTGTTGGTTATATACGCAACTGACTATATGATTTGGAGATTTTGTAAAAGTTTGCATCATATTTTGCAAAAGAACTTTCGAGATAAATGGTTGATCGGATAAAAGTATGAGGATTAAATCTGCTTTTTCAGCTAATTTTTCCACACCAATACTTATGGATGTACCCATTCCTTGTTGCCAATCAGGATTAAAGAGTGTTGAAATAGTGTTATTAAACCGTTCAAGTTTAGGAATTATCAGTTCGAAATTTCCACCCAAAACGATTAAAATATCATCAGAAAACAGTAGAGCCGTTTCTGTAATTCTTTCAATTAACGTTTGTCCTTCAAATTCAATTAGTTGTTTTGGCTGTCCCAATCGGCTTGAATTCCCTGCCGCAAGGATTAAAATGGATAATTTCATTTTGGCTATTTAAGTGTTACTTAAAGAAACTTTGGTAATCATTCCTTTGTTATTTCAATTGCAATGAAACATTTTTAAATTTTAATCTAAATTACTAAAATATATTTATGAAAAAAATACTATTAGTTGCCATACTACTGACTGGTTTTAAGTCGGTTAATGCGCAAATTTTCTCTGGAACTCAAGAAATTGAGAAAGCTAACAAAGAGGGTCTTTACACCTCAGTTGCTGTTGATGACAAATACGTGAAACAGGCTTGGCAAGTTGAATTGGCGAAATATGGAAAAGTGGAATCGGGCAAAAGTGGTACTTACAGAGTAAATAATGCCATAATACCAACCATTTCAGGTGATCCTATGATGTTAGCAAGCAGGATTACTACGGAAAAAGGACGTACAAAAATATTTTTGTCAATTGGTATGGGCGAAGAAGTTTACGTGGGTGGAACACATCCAAAATATGCCGCAGCAGAGAAGATTTTGAATGATTTTGTCGAAGTAATTAATCTTCAAGAAGGTGTTAGAACCGAGGAAAAAGTAATGGAAGATGTCACAGATAAACAAAAGAAAACGATTAAAACAGGTGATAAATTAGTTCGTGCTATTGAAGATAATAAAAGAGAGAAAGAAAAACTCTTGAAAAAAATTGAAGAAAACAGAGCAGAATTAGAAAAATTATTGACGGATGTCGAACAGAATAAAAAGGATCAAATTTCAATGAGTGAGAATATAGGCGTTCAACAGAAAAAAGTGGGAGAAGCAAAAGCTAAAGTTCCGAAGCAGTAAAATACCTTACCTTTAAAGAAATTAAAAACATTTAATTTCTTAATTTGGTTGTCAACTTCAACATAAATCCTTCAAAAGATATTCTTTTGAAGGATTTATTGTTTTAGGCACAATTATCGTTCCTTCACCTTTGAACTTTAAATCCTCTATAATCAAAAAATACCATTCCTAATTCCTACTTACCGTTCATTTATTTACTAATTGCCGTTCATAAAACTCGTGATACCTTTCGGACATGAAACAAGGTACTATGTATTAAAAAGTAGTAAATTGTGTATCTTTGGATTAATTATTTTAAAAAATAGTTTTGACATTATAAATTTCTCTTAGTCAATGAGTTATAAAAATTTTTAACCAACAAAACCATGAGCCAGACATTATATCGCATACCTTCAAAGGGACAATTAGGAGGCGTTGCAGCAGGATTAGCGGAACGATTTAATATTGACATTGCCGTAATGAGAGTAATTTTAGTAGTAGGATTATTTATTACTCATGGTATTTTCTTCATGATTTATATTATCTTGTGGGCATCATTACCTGTGCAACATTCTTGGCAGACTGCTTCGGCTGATGTCCCTACCGATTCAACTTTTAACGAAACACTAACGAACATGAAAAAAGATTCAAACAAGGTTTGGGGAATTATTTTAATAATTCTCGGTACAATTTTCCTTTTAGATGAATGGATTCCAGATTTCGACTTTGGTAAGTTCTGGCCTCTAATCCTGATTGCTGTGGGTGGATATATCATCTTTAGAGACAAGGATAAAATTGATTATAAAAATAATAATGATAATAGTAACCTCTAAACAAGTTAGTGAATGCGGTTCACCGTTCGAATTAATAGAGAATGATAAAAAGTTGTTGGGTATTCTTAAATTTTGCCTAATAACAGTTCTCTATTAATTCTTCGCTAACAACTAAAAAAATGAACTCAAAAAGTCTCTTTACAGGTGGGATTTTAATCTTGCTCGGTATCTTGTTCTTGGGAAAGGAATGGGGTTGGTTTCATATCAATTGGCACGAAATATCTCGTTTATGGCCGCTATTATTGATATATCTTGGTTTAATTGCCCTTTTGGGTAAGAGCAATGGCTCGGCAACAGTTATCACAATTATACTTTTGTGCATTGCCATTCCAACTGTTTTAGTGAGGAGTTGTCAAGAAAAAGTTGGCACTGCTTTCAATGATAATGGAATTCATATCGATATGGATGACCAGGACGATGATAATGATAATGACGACAACGATGATAATAATGATGGAGATTCGAGTTTCAAAGGCTCCAATCAGAAATTAAATTCACCGATGAGTGCAAACATTAAAAGTGCTTCGTTTAACTTTTCAGGTGGGGCGGTAGCGTTTGAGATTTCTGGAACTTCGCAGGATTTAATTGAAGCCGATGCTGATTTAACATTCGGTAATATTTCATTGAAAAAAACGGGTGATTCCACCAATCCAACCATAGATTTCGCTTTGAGAGGAAAGAAAAATAATATTAATTTTGGGAAGGATAATAACAATAAAATCAACTTGAAATTGAACCCATCAATACTTTGGGATATGAATTTTGAATTTGGAGCGGGTAAGGCTAATTTTGATTTAAGTGAATACAAAGTAAAGAGCCTTTCTATTAAAACGGGTCTGACAGAAACTGACGTAAAACTGGGAGATAAAGTTGATAATTTAAACGTAAAAATTGAATCAGGATTAACAGATATCGAATTTCAAGTTCCAGAATCAATAGGTTGCAGAATTGATATTGACGGAGGATTGAATGAAAAAGATTTTGACGGATTTATTCAGAAAAATGGTCATTGGGAAACCCCAAATTTTGACAAATCAATTAAGAAAATTACGTTAAATTTTAATGGTGGTTTACAGTCTTTGAAAGTTAGAAGGTATTAATTATTTGGTATTAGTTACTGATTTTTAGGGAAATTGATGCACAAATTTCTAATAACCAGTAACTAATACCTCTTAACCAATAATTGACTGACAAAGCTCCACCAAAACCGAATTCGTTGCTTTGGGATGCAGAAAACACACTAATTTATTATCTGCTCCTTTTTTTGGAACTTCATTTAAAAGAATAAATCCTTCACTTTTCAGTCTTTCCATCTCTGTCAAAATATCCGCTACTTCAAAGGCAATGTGATGAATTCCTTCGCCTTTTTTCTCAATAAATTTCGCAATTCGACTTTCAGGATTTGTAGCTTCTAACAGTTCAATTTTCGTTTGTCCCGTTTGGAAAAAAGAAGTCATAACTCCCTCAGATTCCACACTTTCTTGTTTGTAAGGAGTTATTCCTAAGAGTTTTGTGAATAAATTGTTTGAGAATTCTAAATTTTTTACGGCTATGCCAATGTGTTCAATTTGTTGCATCAGTGCTGTTTAAAAACCTATGAATAACTCAATCCAAATTCCTTTAAAACATCATCAGGTACTCCTTCCCAATTGTTGGGGCGATTTCCTAAATATCCTATATCTTTATGACCCATTTCGGAAGAATAAAAACCCGTTGCTGTCAAATTACGCATTAATGAAAAGAAGGATACGCCTTGTGAATATTCAGGTTTTGATTTGTTCGGATACGCAATATCATCCACAATTTCAATTTGTTGTTTAGATGTAAGCAAAATGAAATTCTTTTCAAATCGCTTGATTGACGTTGAATCTAACCACCGTAAACCTCCACGCATCGGAGTTTTAAATTCTGGTTTATCTTTTACAATAAATTCAATAAAACCCGTTACGCCCGATTGTGAGGCACTTCCAGAGAATTTATCGGCAGGAATAATAATATCAGAAAGAACGGTTATCGTTTTTAACTCATGTTCGGTCAAAAACTTTTCTGCCATTAATTCCGCATCCCTTTCGGCTTCTTTCTTGGTTCTTCCATAATTCAATTTTGGCATATTGCCGTTTGGCAATACGGCTTTTGGCTTCGGTTTTGGACCATCCAACATTTCACCTGCCAATACGTCGGTACTCATCACTGCCATTCCAAGCGATGAAAGTCCTATATTTTTTAAAAAATCTCTTTTTTTCATGATGATAATATTTGTAGGGTATTCCACTCATGGAATGTTTTTAAGTGATGCCATGAGTTGTTGCATATTACAAACTACCCATTTTCTTTTGTTCAATAATATAATTTGAAGTACGAGCCGACAATGCCAAAATCGTCCAAGTAGCGTTTTTATCTCCCTGCGAAACAAATGGAGCTGCATCTGCTACGAATAAATTCTTTACATCATGTGCTTGACAATTACTGTTTAAAACCGAAGTTTTAGGGTCATTTCCCATACGGGCTGTTCCAACTTCGTGGATAATTTTGCCAGGGTCTGCCAAACCGTAGTTCGTTTTAGCGTCAGGTTTTTTGCCTAAAGCTTCTCCACCCATTTCATGAATTATCTGCTCGAAAGTATCCTGCATATGCTTGGCTTGCTTAATCTCATAATCCGACCAAGTATAATTAAAACGCAATACAGGTATTCCAAATTTATCAACTACGGATGGATCAATTTCGCAGTAATTATTATAATCAGGCACAGGTTCACCACGACCCGCCATGCCGATATACGCACCGTAAAAACGTCTATAATCTTCTTTCAATGAAGCTCCATAACCTCCAGCAGCCTTTTTGATGCCCTCACGAGTTGGATATTTTTCATTAAGTCCTTCAATACCCCAACCAAAACCGTAGGCTGGCATTCCCATTCCTCCACCGTATTCGATGTGATAACCCCTTGGGAAATCCAACTTTTTGTTGTCCAACCACCACGGTGTATAAACGTGCATTCCACCTACACCATCTTCGTTGTATCGTTTTCTATCAAAAAGAGAAGGAATAATTGCCGAACGAGAAGCCCCCGTTGAGTCGTTAATATATCGTCCAACAACGCCACTCGAATTTGCTAAACCATTGGGGAAACGGCTTGATTTTGAGTTTAATAATAAACGAGCAGTTTCACCTGCACTTGCCGCCAAAATAACAGTTTTTCCTCTTACAACTTTTTCTGTCATCGTCACGGTATCCACGTAAGATACGCCAGTTGCCAATCCCGAAATTGGGTCAGTTAAAACCTCACGAGCCATTGCATAAGTAATTAACGTCAAATTTCCTGTTTTCATGGCAGGAATCATCAAGACTGAAGACGACGAAAAATCGGCATAAGCCAAACAACCTCTACTGCACTGATTACAATAAAAACAAGCTCCACGATCTTTATTAATCGCTTTTGTTAAGATTGATAATCGAGATGGTATCGTTGGAATACCTAATTTTTTGTTATTTTTCTGCAACATTAACTCATGCAAACGTTGTTTTGGCGGAGCTAAAAATATACCGTCTGGTTCGTTGTGAAGTCCTTCATTTGAACCAAAAATGCCAATCATTTTATCAATATAGTCATAATAAGGTTTCACATCATCATAACCAATGGGCCAATCGTCGCCCAAACCATCAATCGATTTACGTTTGAAATCATCGGGACCAAAACGGAGTGAAATACGTCCCCAGTGATTGGTTCTACCGCCCAACATTCTTGAACGAAACCAATTGAATTTTGTATCTCCTTTAGTAGTATATGGTTCTCCATCAATTTCCCAACCGCCATAAGCGGCATCAAAATCGCCAAAAGCACGGGTTGAACTTGCCCCACGACGAGGAGATTCCCAAGGGGCTTTCAATTGCGTAATATATTTGGGGTCGGCAGGGTCAAAATACTGTCCAGCCTCCAAAACGCAGACTTTTGCCCCCGCTTTTGTGAGTTCATGGGCAGCCATTCCACCACCTGCACCCGAACCAATAATAACTACATCGTAAATAGTGGATGGGTCTTTTATCTGAAAATCAAACATTTTGTATATAGTTAAATTAAATGATATTTTTGGATACGTAATATAAACTTAAAATAATTGAAAATGTTGTGGTAGTTCTCTTTGACTAGAATTGAATATATTTTGATTAAAATTAGATAAATTTTAGAAAATAAAGAATGCCTAAGCTATGTTTTCTTAACTCTGTTCAAAATCAAATTTCTTTATTTTAAAACTCAAATATATCCTTTTTTACCCTATTTGAGTTAAATATTATTTAGAAAAAATATACAAAAAGAGATAACTCATGGTTGTAACCAAATTAAGATATCCCTTTCTAAAAAAATCTAATTAATAATTCATTAACTTGAACTTCGTAGCTACCTCTTACATCAATTTTCCTCTCAAATCCAACTCCTCATCAGTTACTTCTTAATGGCATCGTAAATGGAGGTACCTACACTCTTTTTCTGTAATATGTCTGTTAAAATCTCAATTCGCCAACTTACTGTGTCTATACCCATACGAAAAATAAATCACCAAGCCAATCGCTAACCAAACTAAGAAAATTGTCCAGTTCATTACGCCTAATTCCGTCATAAGATAAAGATTAGTTAATATTCCTAAAACGGGTAACATGGAAAATTTATGTAGATAAGCCATCACCGATAAAGTTGCCCACACCAGCCAGAATACAACTAAAAGAGGTTTTAACTTAATTTCTGAGATAAAATCATTGTCATAAATAGCAAAACCAAGGGTAATAATTAACAATCCACCAACCAAATATTGACCATTCAAATAGGGAATTTTAAACTTCGCATCCTTTGACATTCCTTTAAAATCTAAATACAGAACGCCTCCACAAACTACAATAAATGCAAAAAAAGTTCCGACACTTGTCAAGTCTGCCACAAAACCCATATCCAAAAACATGGAAGGAATTGCCACCAAAAAACCTGTAACAATCGTTGAAAAACTTGGCGTTTTAAATTTTGGATGAATTTTCGAAAAACGTTTCCAAAGCAATCCATCCCGACTCATCGACATCCAAATTCTTGGCTGTCCCATTTGATAAACTAACAAGGCACTCGTAATGGCAACAACGGCTGATACAGAAATAACTCCAGCCACAAAATCAAGATTAACTTTTTGGAAAACATACGCCAACGGGTCATCCACTTTGAGTTCTGTGTAATTAACCATTCCTGTCAAAACAGTGGTAATCAACACGTATAAAACTGCACAGATAACTAAACAATAAATCATGGCACGGGGTAAGTCTCGTTGTGGGTTTTTACATTCCTCCGCCATTGTAGAGATTGAATCAAAGCCAATAAAAGCGAAAAATACTAAGGCAACACCTCGCAAAACGCCCTTTGAACCGTTGGGTGCAAAGGGTGTCCAATTTTCAGGTTTAACATAAAATGCTCCAACACAAATAACTAATAAAATAATCACTAATTTCAAGGCTACAAGAAAGTTACTCACATTTCGAGATTCTTTTACACCAACATAAACCAATGCCGTCACTAACATTGTAATAACTCCCGCTGGTAAATCAATCAAGAAATGTATGCTTCCAATCAATGGAGCATCTGCATAAGCCTGTGCCGCAGCAATATCACCACCAACCAATTTCTCGGTCTGACTTAATAAAAATGCTCGATGAGCCGTTCCGTAATCAAAAGTTAAAAAGTTGGGGAAATTTATACCAAATCCTCTTAACATAGAAACGAAATATTCTGACCAAGAAATGGCGACTACCATATTGGAAACTGCATATTCCAAAATTAAAGCCCAGCCAATAACCCAAGCGAAAATTTCCCCAAAAGAAACATATCCATACGTATAAGCACTGCCCGAAACAGGTACCATTGAGGCAAATTGTGCATAACAAAGTGCAGTAAAAACACAGGCAATAGATACAAAAAGGAAAAGTAAGGTAACAGCAGGACCACCGTCAAAACTTGCTCGTCCTATAGTACTAAATATTCCTGCTCCGATGATAGCAGCAATACCAAATGAAGTTAAGTCTCTGACTCCCAATATTTTACTAAGTCCAGATTCGCCATGCGAGTCTTCGCTTTGTTTCAAAACATTAGCAATAGATTTTCGTCTAAAAATAGAATTTTCTGGCATTTATTTTTTAGTTATGAGTGCTGAGTTATAAATTTTAAGTGCTGAGTTGTGAATGATAAGTTATGAGCAATAATTGTGTTCGTAAATTATTAGAGTTCTCATTTTTTTATTTATAATTTATCAATTATGATTCATTAATTTTTGATAAGGGCTAATTTACTCAAAAACTTCAAATAATGCGAAAGCAAATAGGAGATGTTTAATTTTCAAAAAATCAAATTAACTTTACAGTATAAAAAATAACCAATCAAATTAAATCTTTATCTGCCTTGAATAGAATGAGTTATATTAATTCATCTGCTCATTCTTTTAAATAATATGAACAAAACTGCAGTAGTCATTTTAAATTATAATGGTCAAAAATATTTGACTGATTTTTTGCCTTCAGTAATAAATCATTCTTCCCATGCTGATATTTATGTAGCTGATAACGCCTCCACTGATAATTCTGTTGTTATTTTAAAAACAGAATTTCCGAGTGTAAAGATTATTCAACTCTTTGAAAATCATGGTTTTGCACAAGGATATAATGAAGCCTTAGAGCAGGTAATGAATCAATATAAATATTACATTCTTCTAAATTCCGACGTTGAAGTACCTGAAAATTGGATTGAACCTGTGATTAACTTAATGGAAAGCAACCCAAATATTGCTGCTTGTCAACCCAAAATAAAATCATACTACGAAAAAACGCATTTTGAATACGCAGGAGCAGCAGGTGGATACATTGACCGTTTAGGGTATCCTTTTTGTAGAGGCAGAGTCTTTTTATCATTGGAAGAAGATTTGGAGCAGTATAATGATAATGTGGAAGTCTTTTGGGCAACAGGTGCGTGTATGTTTGTAAGAGCCAATATTTTCCATGAAATTGGCGGTTTCGATGGTGATTTCTTTGCTCACATGGAAGAAATTGATTTATGCTGGCGAATGAAACACGCTGGTTATCAAATATTTGCCTGTGGAGAATCAGAAGTTTATCACATAGGAGGAGGGACTTTGCCAAAATCTAATCCACATAAAACTTTTTTGAATTTCAGAAATGGGTTAGTAATGCTGTATAAAAATCATCCCGATAAAGGCTTGTACGGAACATTATTGACAAGACTAATTTTAGATGGTGTTGCGGGAGTGAAATTCTTATTTTTTGATTCTTGGGAAGATTGTTGGGCAGTGGCAAGGGCTCACTTTAATTTTTATGCACATTTCCATAAATGGCACAAAAAACGCCAAAATATACATAGAAGAGAAGATTTAAGACCCATGTTTTCGCACAATGTGGTTTGGCAATATTTTGTAAAAGGAAAAGAGCGGTTTGATGAAATGTAATTAAAATTCCCAAACTGTAGGATTATTTTGCTGACGTAAGTAACGGCGAATATTCATCCAAAATGCTAAGATTAAGTATATAACAATTGGCGACCCAATCGTGATAAAGGATAAATAAACAAAATACAAACGAATACTGGCAGTAGAAATTCCAAATTTCTCGCCTAAATGAGTACAAACCCCAAATATATGATGTTCAATAAAATATTTTAGCTTTATCATGTTGATTAATGGATTAAAGATAAAAATAGATACTTAAATACAAAACTACAAATTTTAATACTTTTTTCAAATTACATTTGCTGTAAATGTAACCCTATTTTTGCAAAATTGTTAGAAAAATTCAATATAATGATGAGTAAATACCACTAACGTGATGAAATTAATGAAATAAATTATTAAAAAAATAGAAATATAAAAAAATATTCTTATATTTGGTCATTAATGGTTAAAAAGTAATAGGTTTTTAGTACAATTAGTCTTTTTTCAAGAGTATGTCAGTCCCCTCAGATTCACTTCC
Source organism: Arcicella sp. (assembly GCA_014376355.1). GTDB lineage: Bacteria > Bacteroidota > Bacteroidia > Cytophagales > Spirosomataceae > Arcicella. The sequence goes on from JACMRQ010000298.1 coordinate 15,402, forward strand.
TCATTGATTATCAAACACTCAGCGTATCACACTTCAACTTTTGTGCTGTTAATTCACAACGAAATTAACGTTTTGTTAATCGTAGTGTGAAAATTTAATTAACATTTTTTTTATCATGCAAACAGGCACAGTAAAATTTTTTAATGAGAGTAAAGGTTTTGGATTTATTTTAGATGATGAGTCTGGACAAGAGATTTTTGTTCACGTAACTGCATTGGGGGGAACACACATTCGTCAGGATGATAAAGTTTCTTTTGACATCGTTGATGGTAAAAGAGGTTTAAATGCTGATAACGTAAAGAAACTGTAATCTATAGTTTTTTTTAATTAGACAGAAATTGTTTGTTTACATAACGGTTTTGTGAAATCCATAACCTAATAGTTCGATTATTTATTTCGATTTATCGAAAAAAAGCCTAATTAGCTGTGTATGTTCATTGAGTTAATTAACTCATTTTTAATAACTTGTAATTTTTTATTTTTTAATATTTTTATATTTTTTTTATGCAAACTGGTAAAGTTAAATTTTTCAACGAATCAAAAGGTTTTGGATTTATCGTTGATGACAATTCAGGAGAAGAAATCTTTGTTCACGTAACAGGATTATCTGGAATGACAATTCGTGAAAACGATTCAGTTTCTTTCGATGTTCAGGAAGGAAAGCGTGGCTTAAATGCTGTGAATGTAAAGAAAGCTTAATTTCTTTTCATATAGTCATTAAAAAAACCCAATCATTCAGTTGATTGGGTTTTTGTGTTTTATTGATATTTTGACTTTTAGGAGTTAGAATACTCTGATTTTCTATAACATCAAACTTCTAAAGCTCAAACCATTTCATAACATCATCTTTTTGTGGAATTGAAATGTCTAATTTTAATTTTTTACGCATACCTCCCAAATCGTTAAAAACTTTATTTGGATTGGCTTCTTTTATGGCCTGAATTGTCATAAACCCCATCTTTTGTAAAACTGGAATCCATTCTAAAGGGATGCCAATTGCTTGGTATTCAGCCTCAGTTGCCATTTCTGATTTCTTTTCTGGACGCATTTGAGGAAAGAAAAGAACCTCTTGAATCGAAACTTGATTCGTCATCAACATGGTTAAACGGTCAATTCCAATTCCAATTCCGGCGGTTGGTGGCATTCCATACTCCAACGAACGCAAGAAGTCTTCGTCCATCGACATGGCTTCATCATCACCACGTTCTCCCAATTTTAATTGCTCCTCAAAGCGTTCACGTTGATCAATTGGGTCATTTAATTCGGAATAAGCATTAGCAATTTCCTTTCCGTTTACAAATAATTCAAAACGTTCCACTAAACCTGGCTTGCTACGATGTTTTTTAGTTAAAGGGGACATTTCAACTGGATAGTCAATGATAAAAGTAGGCTGAATTAGGTTTGCTTCCACTTTTTCGCCAAATACTTCATCTATTAGTTTACCAGTTCCCATTGTGGTGTCTACTTCAATTCCCCACGATTTACAGTGTCCACGAAGGGTTTCTTCATCCATGCCTTCCACGTTAACGCCTGTATATTTTTCGATTGCTTCTGCGATGCTTAATTTAGTAAATTCACCACCAAATTCAATTTCGTTTTCACCAACTTTAATCTTTGTTTGTCCATTGGTAGCTAAGGCTACTTTCTCGAAGATTTCTTCAGTAAAAGTCATCATCCAATTGTAGTCTTTATAAGCTACGTAGAACTCCAAAGCAGTATATTCTGGGTTGTGAGTTCTGTCCATGCCTTCATTTCTGAACATTTTTCCGAATTCATACACACCATCAAAACCGCCAACGATGAGTCTCTTTAGGTATAATTCATTGGCGATTCGCATGAATAAAGGCATATCCAACGTATTGTGATGAGTTTTGAATGGACGTGCCGATGCGCCACCGTGAATAGATTGTAGAATAGGTGTTTCTACTTCCAACCAACCTTTCGCATCAAACATTGAACGCATTGTAGTTACTATTCTGGCACGTTTTAAGAAAATATCTTTAACCTCTGGATTAACGATTAAATCAACATATCTTTGACGATAACGCATTTCTGGGTCGGTAAATCCGTCATGAATATTGCCATCATCATCTCTTTTTACCACAGGTAGCGGTTTCAATGATTTATTCAAAATCTTGAATTCTGTAACGTGGATAGAAATTTCGCCTGTTTGAGTTGTAAAAACGTAACCCTTTACGCCTATGATATCACCTATGTCCAAGAGCTTTTTGAAGACGGTATTGTAAAGCGTTTTGTCTTCATCTGGACATAAATCATCACGACGAAAATACACCTGAATACGTCCCGTTGAGTCTTGCAATTCAGCGAAAGAAGCACTTCCCATGATTCGGAAAGACATCAGACGTCCTGCAATAGAAATAACTTTATAGTCTAATTTATTATTTTCATAGTTCTTATGAATATCCTCAGCCGTAACATTTACATTAAACATTTCGGCAGGGTAGGGGTCAATGCCCAATTTTATCAAATCTTCCCGTTTTTGTCGGCGAAGTAGTTCTTGTTCTGAAAGTATCATTTTATTAATTGCGATTATTTCGTAAAAATACCTACAAACGACTTGATAAACAAAAAGAGCCTGTTTTTGGTCAGGCCCTTGATTAATAATTTATATGCAGTTGAGCTACCTGTGTAAGAAATAAATAGATTCAATATATGAGATAGTAAGCCGAAATATTTCAATTGTTTGCTACGAAAATAGCTTGATAGTTTATAAAATGCCTTTTCAGATTGATTTTTTACGACATCAGAAAACCTTATTTTTTATAAGGATATCATCTTGATTTTTCAACTCGTCCAGAATGATGACATTGAGTCGGAATTTTGTATTCAAGCGAGGCATGAGGTCGGTAATTATTGTAGGTTTCAATTACCTTTGGAATTGCCTTCAAAACTGCCTCTTCTGACACAAATCCATTCTCTAAATTGTAGGGTTCGGTTGAGTCTTTTTCAGCTATCGAATTTTCATTGGATTCTGTCGAAGAACACATACTCATTTTAATACCTGCTTCTTGAATTAAATCTACATAATCCCATAAACAATATTGAACGCTGTTGTTAGAGTGGTGGATTAATTCCCTCTTCTTTTTACGAGTTTGCAGAGCCATCTTCCAAGCACCCAAAGCACCTTCAGCTTCAAAAGTTGGTTGCAAAGCTCAGCCCACAATCTTATGAGAAAAAGCATCCGTAATCAAGGATAAATACACAAAGCACTTTTATATGAATGGTATGATGATTGATTGGTGACGGTCTTATAATGCTTCCGTTTGACCAATAAACCCTCTTTTTTTTATCAGTTAGTGCAATTTATCAAGACTAATTCTAACTGATGGAAAAAAAGGAAAGGTTTTATCAGTTTATACAACTGCCCTGAGCCAATCTCACGAATACGCTTACTAATCTGCTTAATTTAGGACATAATCAAGTTAAATAGATCCTTCTATATTTGCTTGATAGTCGCATAACAAGCTTAAGGGGAAAACCCAAACCATCAATACATTAAACCAATTCCCAACAAAGGATTGTGACAGCTTAACTTTTTCATGTACTTATTTTTTATGTGTCAAGCTGTTTTAGTTGTACATGAAGAGCTATACTATGAATTTATAAACTCATTTCTCATAAAATTCAATCGGTAAGTTGTCGGGGTCACTGATAAAGAAGAAAGCCTTATCGGTAAATTCATCAACTCTTATTTCCTCAGAATCAATATTTCGACTCATTAAATAGTCTCTGGTTTGTTTAATATTATTTACCTCAAAAGCCAAATGCCTTAACCCACAAGCTTCTGGGAGTGAAGCACGGGCAGGAGGATTTGGGAATGAAAATAATTCTATCTGATAAAGTCCATTTACAGACAAATCTAACTTATATGATTGCCGTTCAGCACGATAGACTTCTCGCTGAATTTTAAATCCCAAAATTTCTGTATAAAAATGTTTAGATTTTTTATAATCGAAACAAATGATGGCAATGTGATGAATTTTATTGATTTGTAGCATAGGAAGGTTTTATCTTTCACAAAGTTAGGAAAAGGGTTTTAGAAACTAAATAAATAATGGTTTAGTATTTTTAAGAAGAAATTACAGGGTCATAAAACCAATCAAGTTTTATAATCGTACATAGAGCAAAATCTTATTTTTAAATCTTATCGAGACATCATGCAAACATTAAAGACAAAAATGCTGATTGCGGCTTCAGCTTTATTATTAGGCTTCACAACGATTTCATGTAGGGACAAAGAAGAGATGGTTAGTATTATTAAACCTGATGTTACATTTTTTGTGTTGTCAAATGGTAATCAGTTACTCAAAATCAATGCAATGAGTTCTGAAACTGCTATAGCTACAACTTCAATAACGGGTTTAATTGCCAGCGATGCTCTAACAGCCATTGATTTTCGCCCTGCAACGGGTGAATTATACGGAGTGAGTTCGCAAAGTCGAATCTATATTATTAATCAAGAAACGGGTGTGGCCAGAGTAATTGGCACAACAGCGCTTAATCCAACTATAAGTGGAACGGCAGTTGGTTTTGATTTTAATCCAACCGTTGATAGAATTAGATTAGTGACAAACACAGGGCAAAATTTGCGTTTGCATCCAGAAACGGGTGTAGTAGTCGCAACCGATATGATTATTAATGGTGGAACGAGTCCTAAAATAGAATCTGTTGCTTATACCAACAATACTGCAGGTTCAACCACAACAGTCTTATATGATATTGATTCTCAGACGGATAAACTTTATAAGCAAGACCCTCCAAATAATGGAACCTTAGTTGAAGTAGGAGCTTTGGGTACAGATATAACCATGTCGGCGGGTTTTGATATTAATCCTGCGGGAGACATTGCTCTTGCTGCGATGATGGTTTCAAGTAAATGGGAATTACATAGAATTGATTTAATGACAGGAAAATCTACCAAATTAGGAAATTTGCCTACTGGTAATATTACAGGTTTAGCTATTCCTACTTCTCCCGTTGCTTATGCGATTGACGAAACCAATAATTTATTAATTTTCAATTTCATGAACATTGGAACACCCATTAGTAAAGTAATTACAGGTTTACAGACGGGTGAAAATATTTTAGGAATTGATATGCGTCCAGCTACAGGACAATTGTATGCTTTAGGAAGTTCGAGTCGCCTATACGTATTAAATACTTCATCGGGAGCCGCCACGGCAATTGGCACAGCTCCATTGACAACTTTACTGTCAGGAACATCATTTGGCTTTGATTTTAATCCTACCGTTGATAGAATTCGTTGCATTGGTAATACAGGTCAAAACCTTCGTTTACATCCAGAGACAGGCTTAGTTGCAGCGGTTGACGGTGTTTTGAATCCTGGAACACCAAGTGTTACTGCCTCGGCTTACACTAATAATTTTGCGGGTGCAACCACTACCACTTTGTATAACATTGATAATGTAACTGACAAATTAGCTAAACAAGATCCGCCAAATAACGGAACGCAAGTGGAAGTTGGTGCTTTGGGAATTAACGTTGAAGCAGTCAGTGGGTTTGACATTACCAGTAGAAGTGGCGTAGGATATGCGGCCTTAAAAGTAGCAGATAAATCATCCATTTACACCATCAATTTAACGTCAGGAGTAGCTACTAAATTAGCAGATTTACCAAGCCCAGTTCGTGCTTTTGCCGTTGGAACAGGGTTTTAATTTTAAAGTACGAGTATTTATAAGCCTTCAAGTTTAATTACTTGAAGGCTATTTTTTTGAAGCCAAAACTTTAAGTAATAGACTTTGTTTCAATATTATAAACGCTCAAACAATCATTCAATGAAAACGAAAATAATAACTATTTTACTAAGTATTTTTTACTTCATATTCTGCATTTTTGTCATTTTCCACAATGCTTCTTATCGTTTGGAATTGCTTTTTAGTGGTAAATATTTAGTATTCATGCTTATCAGCGTTGTAGTATTTATCGTACTGATGAAAGTTGTTCAAGAAATAGATGATGAAGACGGAAACGATTTTTAAAGACTATACGTTAGTATCACAATTCACAATTCTTTCGAGGATGTTACGGATTGTGTTCAATAGAAAAAGGCAGGGAGTTCGATTCCCTGCCTTTATTATTTACTTAGATTTTAATTGTAGTTGGCAATTCAGACTAAGCAATTTTTGTTTGTTCAGCAGCAGTTGCACTTTTGGCAATACTGTAAACTACTAAACCAAATCCAATTTTGTTGACAGCATCAGCAATATTGTAAGCCAAATCGACTGGTGAGCTTCTTGTAAAGTCTGCACCAGCTACTAATCCATGAAGGATATTTCCTGGTAACATACAATATCCAATTGGATAAATTGCCCAACCTACCAATGTAAACCATCTCATCACTTTGTAACCTTCGATTACCGCTACGTTTCCAGAAGAAGCCGCTAA
>JACMRQ010000299.1 GCA_014376355.1 Arcicella sp.
AAATCAAATACTGATAAACGAATTTCACCCGTTTGTGCTTTAAATATTTTCTTGGCAACTGCCATGTTCCAAAGCGTATAAGCCTGATTGAAAGTGGATGATAGTCCAGAATAAGAATAATAGGTAGCATCAGTATTAAAAACAAAACCATTGCCTATTATTACATTTATTCTAAACTTTACATTTTGATTAAAATATTTATTATCTAAAGTTGAAGAAAGCGTATTTTGAACAGCATTAAAATTAGAATTAGATGAAATTGTAAAATCAACATTTTGACTAATATTACTGCTTAAAACCAACCCAAAAGAGTATTTTTGGGCATCGCTATAATTCAATAAATTATTGTTTAGCCCTGGTGTTCGATTGAAATTGACAGTAAAGTTTGAGTTTATATTTGACTTTATGGCTTTCAACGGAAAACCATAAGACATAAATCCTCTTAAAGAATATTGACCATCTAAATTAACGGGGCGACTTAATTGTGAACCTGTTTTCAGGATAATATTTTGGTTTAAAATAGTATCTCTGGATGCTATAAAATTACTGTTTGTAATATTTGCCTGCACAATATTTCCACTCAGTAAAGTTACAAAGTTTGAAAAATTAGTTTGACTTGTGGAGGTATATCGCAACGAGAATTGATGTTGATATTCCTGTGAAAGGGATGCGTTTCCCGTTGAAAGTCGGAGTGGATTGTTGTTATTCACCACTTCCTGTAGTTGACTAATAGAAGGCTGTTGCGTTTGGGTTTGATAATTAAATCGAAGCGTTTTTGATTTTCCATCTAAATTATAACGCATCGAAAATGAAGGCAACACATTGTTGAAACTTCTGTCAAGATTGTATTTTCTGGGGAAAATCTGCTCATTAATTAAATTAGCACTTTGGTATCGTATTTCAGTTGAAATTTGCAATTCTTTTGATGAATGTCGGAATCCCGTTCCGATTTTATAATTATAATAATCACTGTTAAAAACGTTGCTCAAAAGCGTATCCAAGCGATTATAGATTTGTTCAGAATCTGAAAAATTATAAGCATATTTTTTAGACTGGTTTTCATTATACCCAAAACTGGTACTGACAAATACGAAGTTGCTTTTACCCAAGGGTTCTGAATAATACAAACTTGAGGAAATTCCCCACCCACTTGCATTTGTAATAGCATCTTGATTTAGGATTTTTGAAGAAGGATTTGTGCCATAAAAATTATTGATTGATTTTAACAATCTATCCGCCTCACGATTGGTATAATTTGTAGTTAAATTTACTGTCAACGAACGTCCCATTTTAGCAAATCGATGGCGGTATAAAAGATTATTAGAGAAATTTATGGCGTAATTTGTACTGATATTATTATTAACAACGTCATTTAATTTTCGGGTTTTTAAGGCAGTAACTCCCGAATATCCCGAATTTAAGTCTGTATTTTGAATACTTAAATTAGGCGTTATTATCAAAGAATTCTTATCATCCATTTTATATTCTACCCTAAAATATGCCCGATGATTCAAACTTTTCGTGGAGGAATTGCTATTTTGACTGTAGGTTTGCCCCGTATTATTACTTTGAATATACTGCTGAAAAGTGTTTTCTATGATTGAATTGTTGGCTTGATTCAAAAAATAACTTCCTTGAAATTTCAATTTAGTACCCCATTCATTAGAATAATTTAATCCCAAAGCATTAGTAGTATTATAACCAGGCTGATTATTTACCAAAAAATTACCCGAATTATCCGTTCCTCCACCCTGTTGCCCACCGCCACGATTTCCGCCTCCACCACCGCCACCTCGAGTTTGGGCAGAACCAGAAGCCACGCCCAATAAATCTTCGGAAGAAAAGTTTTGTTGATTGACATTATTAGACTGGAAAAGAGCCGTAAATCGACTACTACCTTTAAAACGGTTGATACTGGCATTAACTTTATAGGTATCATTTGTGCCAAAACCCGCTGAATTTCGCCCAAAAATTCCATTTCGCATATCAGGACGAGTTGTAATATTTACCGTTTTGTTAGTATTGCCGTCATCCAATCCAGTAAGTTGAGATTGTTCGCTAAGCTGGTCAAATACCTGAATTTTATCAATAACTTCGGAAGGAATATTTTTGAGAGCTGCCATGGCATCTTTACCAAAAAACAGTTTTCCGTCAATCATGACTTGCTTTACCTCTTCCCCCTGAATTTGTAATTTTCCATTATCAATAACTGCTCCTGGTAATTTTTCCATTAACTCATCAGCATTAGCATCGGGATTCACTTTATAAGCCTTGGCATTGAATTGGAGAGTATCTACCTTTTGGATTGTCGCTGCCACTTGTCCAATTACTTTTACTTCGTTAAGTTCTTTACTGCTTTCTTGTAAATAAATAGTAGGAATCTCAAAAGTTGAATCATTTAATACAACAATGGTTTGGCGATATTCTTGATAGCCTAAAAAACTTGCTCGTAGGGAATAAGTTCCTGCAATTACTTGGTTGAATGTAAACTTTCCCAAACCATCAGTAGGAAATATTTTTCTTTTGGCGGAATCTTCTAAACTCACTAAAGAAACGTATGCACTTTTGAGTATTTTTTTTGTGGCAATTTCTCGAACTTCCCCATTAATAATCGTTTGTCCAGAAAGCTCTTCATGGGCAAAAAATGCACTTATAAGAGTGAGTAAAACTGTTATTTTCATATTTTTAGGAATTGTGAGTTTTTTTGAGCGTTAATTTACCAATAGAAAAGTTCGTTCAACTGTAATACTCTGAATCTAAAATGAGGTAATTTCTTTTAAAAATATCAATTTTATTTAGACAAACTCAAACCATCTTGGTTTAGAAACAAAATTAAAATATTTACCCAAATTTATCATATTTTATGTTCTTTCTATTAATATTAAGTGTCCGTGTTTATGAAAAACAATGGAAACGGATAATGATTTATCCTGTAGATTAAAGATAAACCCTTGAAAACCAAATAAAACACTCAAGATTTCTTTTGATTATCAGATAATACTCGTAATTTTGCACCCCTGATTTTTAGGTATTTATGATTAATTATTCATAAAACATTCATATTCAGGTTCGTGTATCTCAAATAAAACAATACAAAATGCCAACTATACAGCAGTTAGTAAGAAACGGCAGAGAGCAATTGACTTTTAAATCAAAGTCTCCAGCCTTAGATTCTTGTCCACAACGTCGTGGTG
>JACMRQ010000300.1 GCA_014376355.1 Arcicella sp.
CTGTTTCTTCCCAACCACTCCCCTTATTGACCTCCTACCCCCAACTCCGCTTGCGACGCGGCTGTATGCGTTCGCAACCCCCCGTTTGAGTACTCTAGAATTTGCCACGCCACCGCTTGCCTCGCCACAAATGGTAAGTGTTTCTGAAAATTAAATGCGGCTGGAACTCTAAAAATGCTCCTTGCTTGTGTATTTATTACAAATTAAAGGATATCTTTGCAGGCCAAGAAACAGTCGCCTCCAGTAAATACGATGCGCCTAGTCTGTTCAAACGAATATCAGAATTTACCGAGTCCTATATCATATCCTCAGGAGTTGCATTTATCACTTGAGTAGGTAATATTGAAAGATGAAGAGTTTTGTAAGGAACATATCAACAAATTCGGTCTGTATGTGTTTGAATACAAACAAGGTCAATAAATGTATATCACGATTCGTAAAAGTCCAAATACTAAAAAAATATAAAACCCTAGGGTCGTTCAGAGGGTATGTAAGTAATTATAAAAATGAGCAATAAGGACGAAACCATATTTAATACACTTGTTCTATACGAAAAGGTATTGAAAAACAGAGTCAAGAATTTGAAGGGTGCTAATATTGATGTAGTTCCTATGGATGAGAAGAAGAAGTTAGATTACTATTCTAAGATGTATTCTAATGATGGATTCCGCGTTGAATATCAACTTCCTGAACTCAAGAAATTCGGACGCATTAAACAGGTGCCCTACACTGGTCTTGGTACTTTCTGTAAAGAAGTTAGGGGCTATCTTGCTAAGGATGTTTATATTGATGTAGATATGGTGAATTGCCATCCCGTTATATTGAATTGGTTGTTCGTGAAAAGTGGAATCAACAATAGCATCATTGAGGAATCTGTGCTCGACAGAAATGTTTTTTTGAAGAAGCACAACATGACTAAGGAAGCCTACTTGAGTATGATCAATACTGAAATTTGTCAATCAGATGACCCCATTATTCGAACTTTGCACAATCAAATATACACTGACCTTTTGAGTAAAATGCGTGTGCAGTTTCCTGAAATCGATAAGTATGTTAGAAGTTCTAGGGCTACCAACAAGAAAGGTAAAATAATTGCTAATGTGTTGCAAGAACACGAGTTTCAAATTCTTACTTCGATGTTTAAGTTTTGTGAAAAGAGTGGAGTGCTTGTTGATGTTTTGATGCACGATGGTTTTTTCATTCGAATTACTGACGTTATCACTGAAGACGTAATCAAGGAAAAGTACATTGATTCCTTTGAAAAGCATGTAATGGAATCATTTGGTATTCCTATGAAATTTAAAGTTAAACCCCATGACACTTCTATTGTCATCAAAGAAGAACCAGAAAACAATGAATACGAGTTAATGAAACAAGAATTTGAAAAACAACACTGCAAAATTATCAATAAGTCATTCTTTGTAAAAGAAGATGACACTAATCTTACAATATTCTCTAAACAGAAATTGGAAACTAGTTATAGCCATTTGAACTTTCCTAAAAAAGATGGTATCAGTAAATTCATATCGACTTGGTTGGATGACAGCAATATGAGACTTTACAACGACATAGGCTGCTATCCTGACAATACAAAATGTCCCATAGATAATTTCAATACTTGGAGAAAGTTTAGTATGGAATTGATTACTGAATACACTCCAAATGAAGAAGCCTTGCAATTGTTTTTGAATCATATTCGTATATTGTGCAACAATGACGACGAAATATACAATTACTTCATTAAATGGACTGGACAAATGATTAAGTTTCCGGAAGTTAAATCCATTTGCCCTGTATTGATTTCCAAAGAAGGTGCTGGTAAAGGTACATTTATTGAATTGATGCGCAAAATGCTCGGAAGTTCAAAAGTGCTTGAAACGACTGACCCCAGTCGTGATGTATGGGCTCATTTAACTCTAGTATGAGAAATTCATTCTTTGTAGTCATTAACGAACTTGGTAAGAAGGATACTGTTGGTATGCTTTGTTGGGAAAATTAAGGGACTTATTACTGACAAACAATTAAACATCAATCATAAGGGAATAGATTTATATCCAATTGATAGTTATCACAGATTTATTATCACAACTAACGAATTGGAACCCATTACCACAGGTAAAGATGATAGAAGAAACTTAGTTATTAGAAGCAGCGATGAACTTATTGGAAATAAGCAGTACTTTGATAAAATTCATAAATTGTTGGAAGACATAAACGTAATTAAAACTTGTTATGAATACTTCAAAAACCTTCCAGACCTTGATAAATTTGGACAGGTACCAAAACCAATTACAGAGTATCAACGCAATTTACAAGAACTGTCTGTGAGTCCAATTGAACTTTGGGTAAAGGACTTGGCTTATACTCACGAAAAAGATTTTGAAATGTTCGGTTCCCAAGCGTATGAAAGTTTTGTGGAATTCTGCGAAAAGCACGGATTCATCTACGAAGCCAACAGTCTCAAATTAGGAGTAAGACTTTCTAACCTTGGAATCAAAGGCATATATAAAGGACAGCATACTATGTACGGCAGGACAAAGTTATACAAAGTGAAAGAGTTGCGTATGTATTTCTCAGGACAAAAGACAATGGATGAGTATTTATTGAATTAGATTCTAATTGATGACCTCAAAAAACGAGGAAATCTAGATTCTTGATGTCAAATACCCTCAGATTCTATTTCGTTATATGTGCTTATTATCAATTTGAATCTAAATCAGAGTGGTTGAGGTCAGATCACTTCAAATTTTATTTCGTCATATAGGGGTATTATGACTAGTATGACTAGTTGATGACTAGTTGAACGCAGGGTAGTCATAGTGTCTTTGTATGAGATTTTACTCTATTTTTATATATTACCTTATAAATATGACTAGTATGACTAGTTACAAAACAAAATTGAAAAGAAAAAAAGAAAAAAATGAGGTGGTCGCACACGACCTCACTTTCCGTTTTAGTAACTGAATCAAAACAGGTAGTCATGTAGTCATACTAGTCATAATTGTAAGAAAAATATGAAATTTATTGATCTTCGTCACATGTTGTAAAAATTAATATGACTAGTTGAGTTTTGGAAATATAGTGGTTCGAGTAAGGTCGTTTTCCTATTTCGTCAGTCAATTGTATGCTGTCCGAATCGACTCTACCTTGTCCCACAAATTCGTGTTCGAAAAAACCGCGCATCCTCTTTTTTCTGCTTAGCAACTTTTTCCACTCAGCAACTTTTTTTGGTTCAACATATTTTTTGGTTCAAGCATTTTTTCTGGTTCAAGCATTTTTTTTGGTTCAAGCATTTTTTTTGGTTCAAGCGTTTTTTTTGGTTCAAGCATTTTTTATGGTTCAAGCATTTTTTATGGTTCAAGCATTTTTTTTGGTTCAAGCATTTTTTTTGGTTCAAGCATTTTTTTTGGTTCACGCATTTTTTTGAATTATGGGATGACTAGATTTTAAGCGATAGAAGTTGATCCGGTTCAAACATTTTTTTTGGTTCTAGAAATAAACGCCGTAAAAACTCAGTGTCGATGGGCATTTCACAACTGTACAAAGGGTCATTCTGGTAGTTGTATTCAACGTCAGTGTGGACCATGTATCCCTTGTTCCTAAGTATTTTTACGATCTCTTCGTTGAACGTTTCGTTTGAACTCTTGGGAAATCTAAACTAATTTTTCTTCGAGTCAATCGCTTTATGCTTGACTTTTAGCGACTAAATTCAGAAAATAGGAGTCTTGTTTTAAGGCGGATTCAAATGACTTACCACTTTTCCCCGATTTAAAAATAAAAAAATGAAGGCCTAGGCGGGAACGGCGTAAAATAAAATAATTATACGTATAAAGGATGTCAAAAGAGGCACACGGAACCAGAAGCACGACAAACGAGAGTGATAAATTCTATAAAGTGCTCTTGTCACTAAAGAGCGTAGGTTCTGAAATTTTAACAAAGTCTTTTATCAACGATAAAATCCTGAATGAATATCACGGCTACGAGTTTTTACCCAAGAAAATTACCTCAAGTACGAGTTTGTTGTCCATGTGGGTCCCTTGGGCGCTAAAAACTACCGATAACACAAAATTAAGAGAAAAGTTAAAGGCTTTGAATGAAATATATTCAAAATTTTATACAAATAAAAAGACTTTGGATGTGTCATTCAACAGGGATATAAGAAATGTAATAAGAGAAAAGAACGGCTTCAAATCCCCAGAGCACGATTTATCATTGCAATTAGCGGCCATTACAAAAACAGAAAAGACTAAAATGATTAAAGACGCAGAAGAAAAAGTGTTTGAAAAGAATGCCAATCAAGACACGTTTGAGAGTTCTCAAATATATGATATCATTCGAACAAATATAAAAGACCCTGACCCGTTTAAAAGGATGATTGCTTTGTTTATTGCCTCCGGGTCGAGACCCATCGAACTTTTCAGTAAAGCCATGTACAGAGCAATTGACGACCGATGGCTTGAACAAAAAGGAGTTGCGAAGAAGAAACGGGGAAATTCATTAGATTTTTCTATTATCAAACCAATTATTTACATCAACACACACGAATTCA
>JACMRQ010000301.1 GCA_014376355.1 Arcicella sp.
ACCAAGCCCCAAATGTACTGGTTTGTCGGAAGTCATTAATTTTCTGAAAAGCATCCAAAAAGGCGTCTTGCAAAACGTCTTCCGCTTCTCCATTATGGTTCACAATTCTGACTGCAACGTTATACATTGACTTTGCATAAAGTCGATAAATCTCATATTGAGCCTTGCGTTCGCCCCGACGGCAAGCCTCAACGAGTGGAAGATGTTTGTCTATGTATAGCGTTTGTTCCAGCGTTAAGGAGGTAAAATAATGAGTTATTGGAAACTTTGCTGATTAAAATTCAACTTAATGACACACAACGAATTCAGAATGTTGCAAAGGTGGAAGAAAATTTGAGAAAAATTGTGGTTAAGATATAATCTGGTTAAATTCATGATGATGAAGGGTTGAGCGGAATTATTGAAAATGTTTCCTCAGCATCGGGAGGTCGTAGAGATGCTCACTTATTAATACCTTAACGACAAACATCCCGAAATAACCTCATTACGAGTTAACTTTCGGGATGTTCAGACAAAGGACTAACGTATCTAATTAATTACTTGCTATAACCTGTGAATTCACAATCGTTTTACCTGCAATATAATCTTTAGCAAATATTTTATAATTATCAAAAATCTGTCTTGTTGCTACTCTGAGGGCTTTTTCGTCAATCTTGTGCGTTTCTGGTTGAGCAATTCCTGCAGCGTATCCCATCCAAATTGGACGATTAGTATCATTTTCAACAAACTGTAATAAAAGTGTTCCTTTTCTAAGTCTTATTCTGCGGAGTTCTTCGTTCATATTTTCTTTTCCTAATCCTCTAAATGAACGTTGCAAAACTGATAAATTTACATCATTGGGAAAGAGGGCGTAAAAAACGATTAGATTTGGGCGATCTTTCGAGTCCTGATAGCCTCTAAGTTTCATCTGATTCCCGATTTCATCAATCACAGCCTGAAATTGATAGGTTGTATCTACAACACTAAACTGTTTTTCAACAGTTGTAAATGATGCATAATTAGGTTTAAAAACTTCGTCTTCAATTTCCCGATGACAGGCAGTGCCTATTTGGTAACCATTCCGATTGCAAGAAGTCAATGCAATAAATGTAACAAAAAAGAGCAAATAGATTTTTTTCATAATAAAGTTAAGTTTATTGAATTAAAGTCATAACCATCTGACTATCAGAAAGTTCAATAATTGTCTAATTTTGTGGAATTTAAAAAAACTAAATACGTTTTATAAATGAGGATTGTTTTTGAAAAGAATTTATAAATTTAAAGATGAATAAAAAACTGGTGATTCGTATAGATGTTGTATCTGATGTAGTATGCCCTTGGTGTTATATCGGAAAGCGTAGGCTTGAAAAAGCTATTGAAGGTACACAATCTTCTGATAACGTGCAAGTTAAAGAGGTAGAAATTGTATATCATCCTTTTCAGCTTGACCCGTCTGTTCCAGTTGAGGGCCTAAGTTTTCAAACTTACATGAAGAATCGATTTGGGAGCAATTTTGTTGAAAAATTTCACCAAGTTGAACAAGCAGCACAATCCGAAGGTTTAGACTTTGACTTTTCTTTACTACCCAAAGCCATTAATACTTTCATACTTCACCGCATACTTACGGTAGCTTTGCAAGACGGGATTCAATCGCAAGTAAAAGAATCTTTGATGAAAGCCTATTTCGTTGACAGACAAGATCTTACGCAAGAAAATATATTGGTAGAAGTAATGGAAACTTACGGTTGGACGGCTGAAAAAACGTTACAGATTATTCATTCTGACATAGCTACAGATGAAGTGAAAGAGGAAATGAATTATTATCGCCAATTAGGCGTAACGGGTGTTCCTTTCTACATTTTTAATAAAAAATATACTGTTTCTGGTGCTCAATCTGCGGAGGTTTTTATGGAGATTCTTGAGAAAGTTTCTAAGGAAATGGAGCTTGAAATGGTGGTAGGAGAAGTTTGTGATATTGAGGGTGAGAATTGTTAGGAATAAAATTATTTCGTAGTTTGTTAGTAGTTAACTTTGAATAAATTTAATCATAAAATACTCTATTATTGATGGCATTACTCAATAATATTTTCCATCATAATTAATTTATGAGTTAAGTCTTGCTATAAAACGAAATCTTATTAAAATGTCTCATAAACCACAAACTGAACCTAAT
This sequence comes from Arcicella sp., assembly GCA_014376355.1. Lineage (GTDB taxonomy): Bacteria > Bacteroidota > Bacteroidia > Cytophagales > Spirosomataceae > Arcicella. Next base: position 2,153 of record JACMRQ010000301.1, read on the forward strand.
TATTTAAATAAAAATCAGTTTGGGATATGAAGAAGTTGAAAGAATAAATGCTAAAATTATCTACGTTTTTGTTACAGGTTGTGGACAAACAGGTTCATATTCTCATTTAGAACGACATAACTTGAATTATATCGACGGATATGAAAGCTATTTCGAGAAAATTCATTGGATAGAAAATTCTACATTCTAACCAATGAATTTCCTCTCAAAACAGGTAATACATCATACAAATCATGTTGCAAACAATAAGCTATATCTTTTTGAATACCAAGACGTTGTAGTCTTTTTACGTGCGAAGATGAGGCTACAAAAGCCAACAAATCATCTTTGCCCAAAGCGTATAATCGCTGTGCCATCAAAGCGGCATCTTCTTCAACCATAAATTCATTGTTCAGACGCTCTACTAATGCTCCTGCAAATAGCGTATCTTCTAAATTTGGCTTACCTTTCCAACCTGCACAAAGCACCAAAACGTCATACTGTTGACCACCAAGATAAGTTGCCAAAGCTCCTAAATTCAAGAATGAACCAATCATTACTTTTACAGCAGATTTTGATTTTGTGATTGCTAATGTTCCGTTCGTAGTGGTTACACATATTGTTGCGCCATGCACTTTTTCAGTCATATAACTGAAAGGAGAATTATCAAAATCAAATCCTTCGGAAGTTTTACCGTCTCTTTCGGCGGCAGCTAAATAGCCTTGACGTTGGTAGGAAATACATTCATCAAGCGTAGCAACGGGAATAATTGCCTCCACACCATTAGCAAAGGCAGTTGTCATGCAGGAAGTAGCTCTAAAAATATCCACGACTACTACGATAGAGTTTTCAATGTCGTGCAGATGCAATAATTCAGGGGTTAAACAAACGTCTATTTTTTTCATATTATTGTGGTTATAAACTTTAAGCAATAGGCTTTTGTGCGTTTTGTTACTTTATCGCTTAAAGCCTAAATTTATAGCATAAAAACTATTTTAAAAAAGGCATTTTCGTTACGATAGCCTTCAAATATTTGTTACGAATATTGATATAGATTTCAGAACCATTTTTTGCGTATTCCGTTGCCACATAACCCATTCCAATCCCTTTATTCATGGATGGCGATTGCGTTCCAGAAGTGACTTCACCAATGATATTTCCTGCGGCATCCATGATTTCATAATGTTGTCTTGGAATTCCTCGGTCAATCATTTCAAAGCCTACTAATTTCTTCGTAACTCCATTTTCTTTGATTTTTTTATGTAAATCAGAACAAATAAAGTTTTTATTAAACTTGGTAATCCAACCCAAACCTGCTTCAATGGGCGAGGTCGTGTCGTCAATATCGTGTCCATAAAGACAATAGCCCATTTCTGTACGCAAAGTATCTCTTGCTCCCAAACCAACGGGCATAATATTGAATTCTGCTCCAGCCTCAAAAATGGCTTTCCACATGGCCTCAGCATCTTTATTCCAAACATAAACTTCAAACCCTCCTGCACCCGTATAACCCGTTGAGGAAATCAAAACGTCTTCAATGCCTGCAATTGTGCCAGATTTGAAACTGTAGTATTCCATTGAATCTAAATCTAAATCAGTCAATTTACGGAGAGCATCAATCGCTTTTGGACCTTGAACGGCAAAGAGACTCAATCCGTCAGAAATGTTTTCCATCTCCACATCGAAAGTATTATTTTGCTGTAACCAATTCCAATCCTTTTCAATATTCGAGGCATTGACGACTAAATAATATTCGTTTTCATTCCAACGATATACCAATAAATCATCCACTATTCCCCCTTTGTCATTGGGTAAACATGAATACTGCACCTTCCCATCAACCAAAGCTGAGACATCGTTTGAGGTAACATATTGTAAAAACTCCGTTGCACGGTCTCCCTTAACCACAAATTCGCCCATGTGTGAGACATCAAAAACGCCCACTGAATTACGCACAGCCAAATGTTCTTGAATAAGATTTGTATATAAAACGGGCATTGAATAACCTGCAAAAGGTACCATTTTCGCTCCGAGAGCCACATGAATGTCGTTGAGGTGTACGAATTTTAGTTGTTCAGTTTGTTCCATTAGTAAATAATTGATTGATGATGATACAAAAGTAGTAAACTAATGCGAGTGTAAAAAAATAAACCACGAAGTAGAGGTTCGTGGTTTATTTTTTTAAGAAATTGATATTATGAATTTGATAATTTAACCATTTTTACAAGAATAGTCTTCTTCATGGTTGAATCCTCTGATTTATCATAAATCGTTAAGACAGTTATATCAATATCTTCTTTATTTTCAGTAACAATATAATTTATAATTCTAAAACCGCCACTTTTCCCTTTGCCTTTACTGTTTGAAGCTAACCTTATTTTATAAAGCCCTGCTCCAAGTGACTGACCAATAAGGGGATTTTCTTGTAAAGATTCTAAAAATTTCCTTAGCTCATCTGCCAATGAAGGAAATTTTTTGACAAACTTCTTTACTCGTGAATCAAAAAAGCTGGAAAAACTGATTTTAATTGCCATTCAGAATCTCTTCAAGTGTTTTTGATTTCTTTTTAGCACTTCTAAAATCTTTTGCTTCCTCTAATGAAAGCCTAAATTCTTTTAAGATTTCGGGTTCAGAATCGGTTTCAAAAGGGCGTATCTGAACAAAATTTAAACTCTCTAAATAAGTTAATAATGCCTTCGATTCCTTGCTATTAGTAAAAGATAACAAGAAATTTGTCTGTGGAACTGATGTATTATGTGTTCTCATATTTGTATTATTTTATTGATGCAAATATAATAATTTTTCACGAATTAAGTAATGAAACTTACTCCTGATACAAAACCGATAAAACCGTTTGTCCAACCGCTTTTAGAGTGTTTTTGTCAATATTCGTTATATTATCACCGTGCGTGTGATGATATTGCCAAAAGAATTTTGGGCTGTTTGGATGAAGTTCAACAATGTCAATCATTTGAATTTTGGCAACATCATTTACTGCTGTATGGTCGTCTGTTAAACCTCCGCCTTCGGCATCAACAAAAACCGTTGAATACCCCAAACGGCTGGCAATATCCCAAACGTTACGAACAATCATCGGGGCATATCTCATAGATTCGCCCTCATGCGGGAAAATTGCTCCTTTCCCTCCAACCATATCTAACAAAATTCCGTAATATGCCGTATAGTTTTCCTTGTGCTTGTGAGCTGCCCAATATTGCGAACCCAATCCCCAAGATTCAACTTTATGATTTCCTTCGTAATCTTCAGGTTCGCCGTGGTCTTCTACATCAAAGAAAATAATATCCACGCCAACGTTAGGCTTTTGCTTTGCTTGTTGAATAGAACGGGCAATTTCTAACAGAACACCAACGCCACTTCCACCGTCATTTGCTCCATCAATGGGTGATTTTTTATCGACTGAATCTTTATCTGCTATTGAGCGAGAATCCCAATGAGCGGTTAATAAAATGCGTTTTTCAGCCTTTGGATTGATGCTTCCAATGATATTTCGGGCATTCATTTTTGTGCCGTCATATTTAGTTGCTACAAAATCCTGACTGATAACTTCACAACCAAATTGCTTCAATTTTGAAATTAAATAATCCCCACATTCTCTATGTGCTTTCGTGTTCGGAACTCTTGGACCAAAATCAACTTGTGCTTTGACATACGCAAACGCAGAATCAGCCTTAAAATCAGGCGAAGGAATTAAAGAAATTTCTTCTGTGGGCATTTGAGCAGGTTTTTGACAAGATTTGAAATAATATACTACGCCCGATAAGACGAAGATTAATAAGAGTATTAAGGAAATTCTTTGTATTTTCATGTGGAATATGTTCAATTAATGCTAAGGTTCAAAACGGTTTTTACGGAAGAATATTCTC
>JACMRQ010000302.1 GCA_014376355.1 Arcicella sp.
AGGATAATGATAAAACAAAAAAGCGTAACTACTTTTTTATGAGTAAGTTACGCTTTTATTTAGTAGCAGGAACAGGACTCGAACCTGTGACCTTTGGGTTATGAGCCCAACGAGCTACCTACTGCTCCATCCTGCGGTGTTGTGTTTCCATTTGATTGGACTGCAAAGGTACGGAAGTTTTTTAGAAATACAAGATCACAGTGATAAAAAAGTGTTTATTTTTTAAAAGTATTAAATATGAGGACTTACATATTCGGTTTCGCCTATTTCAATTAACCTGTCGAGGGTGATTTTGCAGAGGTCAAACCAACTCATAAGTCTATCTATTTCGGTGACTACCATATTTGCACGAATCACAATTAATGATGTATTTGGTGGGTACGAAGGAAATGCACAAAATGAATCATTGTCATTTATTTCTATACTTACCATCATTAAATCTAAATTCTTGGTTGCACAAAAATATACTTTCTGTAAATTACTTGAATTAAGAAAATGTATTGCCTTTTCCTTTTTATTTGATCTTATAAAAAACTCATCATCAAACTTTAAATCATCTAACTCAATATCGTTAATCCCAAAGATTTTCCCTGCGTGTGAAAAAGGGTTTTCAAGTGATATTTTCAGCGTAAATTTTTCTTTGGGAATAAAAAGGCATTTGACTTGACTTTCAAAATATCTACTTTTACCCATTGATTTCATTTCGGAATTTAAGGTAATTATTCTATTCCTATAACTTAGAACGACCTTTTCTTTTTCCCAAGAATCTCCTTCAATGAATTCTCCTCCAATTTTTTCTGCTAATAATTTCCACATCTCTCTATCGTGTGGCATATTTAATTTTGTCCAAAAACTCATATTTTCAACGAATAACAGTTAACCAATAACTAACCCTAATCCTGCGATTTCAAACTCATCATCAACTCTTTAGCCTTTTTTACATTCGGATTAATTTTGTCGCTTTCTACCAAACCATCACGTAAGCGAACAATACGGTGAGCATATTGGGCGATGTCGTCTTCGTGCGTAACCATAACAATGGTGTTGCCTTTTGAATATAATTGGTCAAACAAATCCATGATTTCGTAGGAAGTCTTAGTGTCCAAATTTCCTGTGGGTTCATCGGCTAATAAAATAGATGGGTCGTTTACTAAGGCACGGGCAATGGCAACACGCTGGCGTTGACCTCCCGAAAGTTCGTTTGGTTTGTGATGAGCCCTGTTTTCGAGCCCTACGCCCTTAAGGGTAAGCATGGCTTTTTCGATTCTGTCGGCTTTGTTGTAACCTGCATAAATCAAAGGTAATGCCACATTTTCGAGCGAAGATTGACGGGGCAAGAGGTTAAATGTTTGGAAAACAAAGCCAATTTCTTTATTACGAACCGTTGCCAATTCATTTTCAGTCATTTCGCTAACATCTTGATTGTTAAGAATATATCGCCCAGAAGTAGGAGTGTCTAAACAACCAATGATGTTCATTAACGTGGACTTTCCTGAACCCGAAGGACCCATAAAAGCCACATATTCACCACGATTGACTGAAATAGTTACGTCTTTGAGGGCTTGAATAATTTCTTCACCCATGACGTAACGTCTTGAAATATTGGTAGTTTGTATAATTTCCATGTTGATAATAATTTAAAACAAACTTAGCCAATTACTTAAACCCAGCACCCGCCTTTTCGATGGATTGTAGTTTGGCTTGATAGGTCGGTAGAAAACGCTGATAATCGGTTGGAGATAATTTTTGAAGCATGGTTAAACCATCATTTGCGTAGTCTTTCATGCCGATAATTAGGGCTTGCATGATGTATAATTCGTATAATTTCGGAGAATCTTTTCGCCAAGCAATTGCTTTTGAAATAGCATTATAGGCCTTTTCAGATTGTTTGTTTTTATTGAATATTTCCATGGCTTTTTCCACTACATTCTCGTTCAAAGGATGTTGTTTTAAATCTTGTCCTGTTGGGTCTTTTATGTCAGTCATAAAAACGGATGCTGATTTTTCTTTCTTCAACAGGGTATTTAATAAAAGAGCATAATATTTTCCTTTTTTATCGGTGGAATCTCCTAATGACCATGCCTGAAAATTTTGAAAAGCAATAAGCTTATCACCTTTATAATAATCTTGAAGGGCATTGGCAAAAAGCAAATCTTCTGATAAGGATTCATTATCTTCTGATTCAGCTAATCGTCTCAATGGCAAGGATTTACCTTTTGATTTTTGATAAATGGATTGGTTGTAAATCCAAGCAAAATCAGAAGCATTCAGGACTGAATCAGACGAGAAGATTCCGCCCCAACCGAAGCGTCGGTCGTCTTCCCCTTGAAGATTAGCTTTTTTTGCTACATTTTTCAACGCTAACTTATTAGCTTGGAATGAATTGTACTTATTATCTTCCGTCTTATTCAAAACTTCTTCAATGCCTTTTTCTTGTAGGTTTATTGCCCAAAATGCTAATAAATTGCTGACTGGCACTTCTGGTTTTTTAGCGTTTTTTATTGCCATTTCATAATAAATTAATGTTGAATCTGGCAATTTTGATTTGTTGTATAAATAAGCAAGATTGTTTTGTAATTCACCCGATTTTGGGAATTTCTGCACGCCTTCTTTTAGCACAAAAATGGCATTAAAAAACTGGTCACCATCGGAAAGTGAACGACTAAGTCCTTCATAATCAAAAGGTGATGGATTTTTGGCGGTTGCTTTTCGGAAATAAACTCCTGCCGTTTCATTGTCGCCTTGCGTGAGTGAAAGTGAGGCTAAGGCATAATTGGTTTTATGGTTTCGAGGTTCGTAAGATAGCGCAATTTTGTATTCGATTTCGGCAAACTTGTAGTCTTTTTCTGTTGTATAATAATCGCCTAAAGCATTATAACTGGCAGCAGAGAATTGTTTTGTAGGAAAAAAATCTATGAACAGTAATAGACCTCCAATCATAATTAAAGCCATAATCCTAAACATCCAAATTGGGTAGCGAAAAGGCTTAAAAACGACTTTATAAACTTCTAATCCATCCCGAAAAAGGCTTGAAAAATTAAGCATTATATACACTAAAAACATAACGCCCATTGCCGAATGAGAATAGGTTACGGCATCCTCAAAAACTTCAACCATCGGATCATTTCCCGTTGCAAAAGCAAGTCCACCAGTAGCGAGCGTAATTATGCCTAAACCTATGTATATAAATGCCCCAGATTCCTCAAAATCCATGATTTCAACACTCAAATTTCTTCGTTGTCTAAAACCCCAAATTCCTAAAATTAAGGAGGTAATCAATAATAAAAACGGACTCAAATAAATCATATTCCAGTCAATTATTTTGTTATTATACAAGAAAATTAGGAGAACGTTTATTAAGTATATTATGGTGATAATCAGGAAATTAAGTAATTGTTTTGAACCTTTCGAGGAGGTTGAGATTATTAAGAATCCATTGATTATTTCATAAGAAATTAAGAAAATAAAACCGATTGAGAGTAACATGGCTCCTGATGTTCTATAACTTGATAGTAAAAGAAAAGGCGTAGTTACTTTGGCGAAATAATGGATTGATATTCCTAATAAAATAGTAATAAAAAAGAAGACAAGAAAACGTTTAAGTACGTCAATGTTTGGACGAAAAGCATGGAAAAAATAACTTGTTCCAATGTATAAAACGATTGCTCCGATATTAATATAGTTATCGGCAAGATTAAAAACTAAGCCTACATTGAAAGTGACAATCAATAGAATTACCGACCCCATAAATATCAAATACCAAAAACGTTTGAGAGCGGATAAAGCGGATAAAATTAAGATAAACCCAATCATAAAAAGCCCTAAAAATAGATAATTCCCAAGCATATTTATGGCCATCGGAGAAGCCACAAATTGCTCCGTTACTATGAAAGTTTTGGCGGGAATACTGAGCGTTTCATTGCCCACTTTAAATTGGTCGAGAATAATGGGAACTTCGCCTAACTCACTAAGAACGTCCCAATGAATTACGTTTTCTAATCCTTTGAAATAGGCTAATCCGAAGATTATCAGCGAGATAGTAAGAATTATTAAGGAAAATAAATAAAGATTACGGGTAGGTTTTTGGAAGTTGTTCCAGAATTGTAATGAATTCATAATTGGTTGTTTTTCTTAGAACAAAGTTAGGGCAGAAATATTGTTTATGAAATGAAGTTTTATCGTTTGAGGGCGAATGCTTATTTTGATTTACATTTGAACAAGTTGCTTTACAAAAAAAGCGTTGAGAGATTTCTCAACGCTTTTAACTTTTAAAACAAAAATTTAATCTTTCAACTAATTGAAAATTAATCCATTGGAATTTCCATTAATAATAATTCAACGCCATTTTTTGTCTTGAAATTTACTTCCGAAATATCTTCCAAGCCTAAACCATCTCTGAATTCTAAATTTTCTCCGCTTGTTTCTACTTGTCCATTCACCACAAAAATATAAAGTCCATTCCCCTCACGGTGCAATTTATAGGTAAAATCTTGATTTGCTTCAAAATTTCCCATACTGAAAAACGCATCTTGGTGAATTCCTAAAGTATTCGGAATATTAGCTTCAACTGGACTCACTAACAATTGAAAATTATTATGTTGGGCTGTTAAATCGAATTTCATTTGACCATATCGTGGTTCAACATTTCCCTTATTTGGAAATAACCAAATCTGAAATAATTTCAAAAGGTCTTCTTTTGAATGATTAAATTCAGAATGAGAAACACCCGTTCCCGCCGACATTATTTGTACTTCGCCTTTAGTAATTATTCCGTGATTCCCTTGATTGTCACGGTGTTCCACCACGCCTTCCATTGGAATTGTAATGATTTCCATGTTGTCGTGTGGGTGCATTCCAAAGCCTTTCCCACCCGCAATTTGGTCGTCATTCAATACTCTCAAAACGCCAAAATGAACTCTATTAGGATCATGATAACCCGAAAATGAGAAAGTTAAGCTAGTTTTTAACCAACCGTGGTCAGCCTGTCCACGAGTATTTGCTTTATGCAAAGTTTTCTTAACGGCTGTTTGTATGGTAGTTTCCATTGTGTTTAAGATGAGATAATCATAGTTGTTTCACTAACTGAATATTAGCAATTAATTTTACTTCTTCACTCACTAATGCACCACCAGCTTCGGTGATTGTGTTCCAAGATAAACCATAATCTTTGCGATTTAGTTTTCCTGTTAATTCAAAACCAGCTTTCACATTTCCCCAAGGGTCAGTGGCGGTTCCGTTATATTCTACTGCCAAATTGATGGGTAATGTTACACCTTTTAAAGTTAAATTGCCCACTAAATAATAGGTTTCATCATCCTTTTTTGTGAAGGTTGTTGATTGAAACGATAAGGTTGGAAATTGTTCCGCATCGAAGAAATCAGCACTTTTTAGGTGTTCGTCACGTTGTTCACTATTAGTATTTATTGAACTAACGGATGCTTCAAAATTAATATTTGCTCCATCAAAATCATCATTGGCTTTTACTGAACCCTTGAATTCTTTGAAGTTTCCAGTTACAGTTGTAATGACTAAATGTTTTACTTTAAACTGAATTTCTGAATGTGACGGGTCGATTGCCCAAGTTGAGTTTTCCATGATAAACTATGTTTAAATTTTATTAATGTATATACATTTAATGTTATAACATTAAACATTAAGATAAGTTCAATTGATTCATTTTAACTTAAACGCCGTTTAGTAGTACTTTCAAATTGTTTGATATTACTTGTAAGCTAAATTCAAATAAAAAGAATAGATAGCTACAATAGGTTCACCACGACGAGTGGCTGGTTTTCAGTTCCCATTTGTTTTTTTAAGAATGTCAACAACTTGTTTTTTAGTAGAAGCCACTTAAAATATTCAAAATCTGTTGTAGTATTACTCTTAAAGATTTTTTCCTCTCCTAATAAACCATAGTGATAATATTTCTTAGCAATACCATAAATTTTGCCATTTCTATATTGCTCAATTTCAAAGATTTTACCATTTTGATAAAAACGATATAAATCACCTTCAATTTTGCCATTCTTAATTTACGGAAACATATTTGTCGGCATTGCCTAAAAGTATCCGAATAAATACCTCCACCTACCCGTGGCTAATAGTATGAACCATTTGTAAATTACTATGAACGAATTGTATACATTGACTCATTCCGCCCGATGGTTGAGCTGGAGAATTTGCCTAAAAGGCTTCATAATTGTAATACGGTTTAGGAGTAATTGCAGAGGAAAGAATACGAATAGACAATAGGATGGTGGTCAATACCGTCAATCGAAAAATAGTTTTCATTTTAAATTAATTTAATACCTTGTGTGGTCAAAATTACAAATATAATCACCCTGTTTAGTCGTCACTTTTAAGATTTAAGATTTTATTAACATTGAAATATTTTATCGTTTTTTTGCAAAAAATCCTAAAGATTTAACAATTAGTTAACAATTCAATGAAATTGTCATAACACTGCACGGTTAATTTTACACCGTGAAATCCAATATACCAATATCATTAATTATAGTCTTCTTAATATTTTTCAATCAGATTCCTAACCAGAAAATTTATAGCTCTGAGTTCAACGGTATTTATGTATTGAAAAATGGTTCTATTATAGCTTCTCATTATTCAATTCATCCAAAATGTTTTTCATCTGATATTAATTTAGTTTTCGATAAGAACGATTCCAATAAAGATTTTTTTCTTATTCTAAACCGTTTAAATTGGTTTGGAATTATTCATATTTCTCATTTTCAATCCCTTTCTGAAGCTAAAAATTTGTTTCTTTTTTATCTTAAAATTATCCTTTAAAATTTTACTATTCTATTACTCAGTACAATTGATACATTATTTATTTTATCCAAAAATCATGAAATTAAATTTCACTTTTCAGAAATCTTTGAGACAATTAATGACTTTGTGTTTACTTATTTCAGTAACACAATTATCAGCTCAAATTACAACATCGACTGTTTCTGGTCGAATTAAAGACAAAAGCGGTATGGATATACCTGGTGCTACCGTTGTTGCAACACACCTTCCAACTGGTGCAAGATATGGAGTATCTTCAAGTTTTGATGGACATTACACGCTTGCAAACATGAATCCAGGAGGACCCTATATTATTGTGGTTACATCAGTTGGATTTAAAGCACAAGAAAGAACAGATATTATGTTGAATTTAGGTTCAACCTCGAATGTAGATTTCACAGTGAGTGAAGATGCGGTCAGCTTATCAGAAGTTGTGGTTACAGCCAATAAAGGAGGCACTAAATTAGGGGCTGGAACAAATATTGGAGAAAATACAATAAAAGTTCTGCCAACACTTAGCCGAAGTTTGACAGATATGACTCGTATGACTCCACAAGGAAGTTCAACTAACTCATTTGCAGGAACAAATTTCCGTTATAATAACGTAACAATTGACGGTAGTATTAATAATGATGCCATCGGTTTTAGTCCATCTTTAGGTGGTGTCAGTGGAACATCAGGAATGCCTGGAAGTAGCACACGTACAAACCCTGTTAGTTTAGATGCTATTCAAGATGTACAAGTTTATATTGCTCCTTATGATGTTAAAATCGGAAACTTTACGGGTGGTTCAATCAATGCGGTTACTCGTACAGGTACAAACGAAGTTACTGGTTCAGTTTATGGATTTGGTCGTAATTCCACAATTACTGGTCCAAACAATGCAGGTGATGGTGCGAAAATTCCGAGTGATTATTCAGATTTTCAGACAGGTTTCAGAATTGGTTTACCTTTAATTAAAAATAAATTATTCTTCTTTACTAACGAAGAAATTACTCGTAGAAATGAGCCTATTTTCTACGGAGCAGGAGATGTTGGTTCATTTGTTGATGCAGCAACTGCCAGTAAAATTTCAAATTATTTAGTTACCAATTATGGTTTTAATCCTGGGGAAACGAATAATTATAGTATTTACTCTCGTAGCAATAAATTTTTTAACCGTTTAGATTGGAATATTTCTGATAAACATCAATTGTCGATTCGTAATAACTATGTTACTTCAGAAGCATCAAATTTAGAGCGTGATGCAGCCAATTTCCGTTTCGGAAGTATGGACTTCAAACAAGTAAATAATCAAAATTCGACAGTAGCTGAATTAAAAAGCCGTTTTGGCGATGGTACTGTTTCAAATAGTTTGGTATTAGGTTATTCTGATATTCAAGATTATCGTGAGCCTACGAGTAGTAGTATTGCTGGGAATAATACCAATAGTGTTTCGTTTCCACAAACTGAGATTTCTTACAATGGTGGAACAATTTTCTTAGGAAATGACCGTGAAGCAACTGTCTTTAATATGAAACAAAAAACGTTTGAAATTACCGATAACGTAACATTCTTTAAAGGGAAACATACATTTTTGATAGGTACTCATAACGAAATTTATAATATCAATTACGGTTTCGTAAACTCATGGAATGGTCGTATTGCTTATCGGAATGTAGATGAGTTTTTAGCAGGAAAAGTAAATCGTGTGCGTGGTGCTTATTCATTTGGAGATAATACACGAGATAATCTTTATAACAACCCTTACGCAAAATTTACTGTTGGACTATACAGTGTTTATGCACAAGATGAGATACAAGTTTCTGATAAATTCAAACTTTCTCCAGGTATTCGTTTTGATGTAGCAAGTGCTGACTCTCCTATTCTTAGCTCAAAAACCTCTGCTACTCCCATAGACCTTAATGCAGGCACGACTTACACATCAGGAACTCCTTTAAATCAGGTGAATAATAAATTATTTGGACAAGTGTTAGTTTCTCCAAGATTGGGATTTAATTATGATGTAAAAGGAGATAAATCGTTAATCATTCGTGGTGGAACGGGAATATTTACGGGTAGAATTCCTTTTGCTTGGTTGGGATATGCTTTTTACAACGATGGAGTTGGTTACGGAGCATTTGATGTTAATAACCGTGCTGTGGTCGCTAATAAAGGAGATGTATTGAAAGATGGAGCAAAAGCTTTTGCTTTCAACAATGGACAAGCGAATCTTACTCAAGTAGATGCTATGTCTAATAATTTTAAAATGCCGCAGGTATTTAGAAACAGTTTAGCAGTAGACTTTACCACAAAAAATGGATATAAATTTACGGTAGAAACAATTTATACAAAAACAATTAACGACTTAAAATTCCAACAAGTTAATTTAAAAGATTCGGTTAAATATTTCAGTTATGATACTCAAAAGCAAATGCCAATTTATTTATCAGGCGGAGCAACTGGACAAAAATTGAACACGGGACTTTCAAATGCTTACGAATTATCAAATACTTCACAAGGATATCGTTACAGTGTTACTTTACAGGCAAGTAAAACGTACCCTTTTGGCTTAAACTTTAACATGGCTTATACTTATGGAGAGTCTTATGATTTAACCAATGGTATCCGTAATTCAATGGAATCAAACTGGCAGTTGAATCAGTCTTTAACACCAAATGACCCTAAATTATCGTATTCTAACTTTGACATTCGTAATCGTATTATAGGTTCAATCGGACAGTTTGTAAAGTGGAGTAAAAACCAGACGACAACTATAACAGGTGTCATCTCTGCTCAATCAGGAGCACCTTTCTCATGGGGATTTGTGAATTCAACCATTGCTAACACGCCACAAGCAGCAGGTTTAGCTTACGTTTTCAAGGATGAAGCCGAAGCTTCTAAGTATTTTGTAGATAAGAAAAACTCAGCAGGAGTAGTAACAGAAACGGCTACTCAACAAGCAACGAACTTTGTCAACTTTGTGAATGCAGATGATTATTTAAGTACACGCAAAGGAAATTTTACAGAGCGTAATGGCGGAAGAACTCCTTGGAATACAACGATGGATGTAAGGATTTTACACAACGTCAAAGTTGGAGTAAAGAACGCTGTCCAGATTTCATTAGATATTTTCAATTTCACAAATTTGTTGAATTCAGATTGGGGTAGAATTTACTTTGCTCCAAATACATTCAATTCAACAGTTGGTTTGGGATTAGCTCGCTCTAATTCTGGAACTGCTGCTGACCCAACTTATACATTTACAAAACCAACTTCAACTTATTCAATTGACCAATTATCTTCAAGATGGCAAATGCAGTTAGGTTTAAGATATAGTTTTTAAGAAAATCAAAACAACTTTTTCCCTGTTTCGGCAGGGAGAAAGTCCAAACGGATTTTCATATTGGTGTAATGAAGCAAAAGCCGAGATTTATAGTCTCGGCCTTTCTGATTTTAATCTTCTTCATCCAAAATCTGAGCATTCCTAAATCGTTCTTGATAAATCTCCAATAATTTTTCCAACTGCCAAGCACTAATGAATAATTTAGAAATCGCAATCTCTTGAATCCGACCATTATTCGTAAAAACAAAAGTTTCAGAATAGTTATTTCCTTTAATATCAGGACGGATTTGTAAACCATGAACCATTGCCCAAGAGACAAAAGGTTGTCCAATAATCTGAATACCTTCCTGACTCAGAATCAATTTAGCTTGTGGTTTTGAAGTTTGTATGTATCTGTAAATTAGAAAGATAGACAGTCCAATAAATAAAAAACCCAATAAGTATTCAGTTTGAACCAAGAAAAAAATCATGTATAAAGCCGTTCCCAAACCACCTAATAAAAGTAAAAGATGGTCGGTTGGGCGAGTGTAAATGATAGTATATTCAGTGGGTTCTTCCATTTTTTATTGTAGATTATTCTTTTATCTCAAAAAAACGATTCGGGTAATCACTAATCAATCCATCAACGCCCAAGGCTTTTATTTCCTTCATTGTCACGATTTCATTAACTGTCCATGGCACAACTTTTATCCCTTTATCATGACACATATCCACTCTTCTTTTTATTAAATGTTTATAATAAGGACTAAAAATATCGGGATTAAAACCCAATTTTTCTAAACTCGAATCAACCATTTCATCCTCCACCAAAGCCGATAATCTCACCTTCTTATAGGTACCTTCTTTGAACTGCAAGTGCCAATACTTAAGTATATTAAAGTCAAAACTTTGTAAAATTATTCGCTCAGCAGAAATTTGTCTGATGATTTCCTGATACACTAAATCTGAAAATTCCTTCACCGTTGCGGGTTGCGAAATTCCATAGGCTTGCTCCTCTGATTTTATTTCAATATTATACTGCACTTTGGGTAACTTCTTGAGTTTGATATAATCCTCGCAAGCCTTTAACATATCCCGTAAAAGAGGCTTGAAAGTAGCCAATTTTTGTTGTTCTGGAAAAAGAATATTACCCCGAATTCCTGAATCATATTTTTTAATTTCAGAATAGAGCATTTTATATAAATTTAACGATTTTTCATCTGCCTTCGTCACCGCAGAACCGTCGGGTTTTGAACAAAAAATGGCGTTCATATACGGTTCATGCGAAACAACCACTTGTCCATCTTTTGAAATACAAACGTCTAATTCTAAAGTTGTTACTCCCAAATCAAGTGCTTTTTTAAAAGCGGGAATAGTATTTTCGGGCATCAAACCTCGGCAGCCTCGATGTCCTTCAATATCAAATTTTTGAGCTAAAGTTGATGTTGTCATAAATAATAGAAAATAAAAAAGAATATTCTTCATAATTTAGAATTAAAAAGGCATAAAGCTAACTGCTTTATGCCATGTAAATATACTGAATGTAATAATTTTTAGTGCAAAACAGCGTCAAATTCAATTCCCTCAACTTCCAAAAGATTTTCTTTTTGCTCAAATAATTTCGCCTTCATCACCTCTTTTAAAGTCACTTTAAAAAACTTTTTCTGAATATCAAAAGGCTCCATGCCACATTCAGTTGGTGAGGCACATTGTTTATACGAGCCATCCTCTTGCATATCGTAAGCGTTGACATTATCCTTTAAATTCCAATCCAAAATATGAATAGTTTGTTGTTTTACATTTTCAGCATGAATTTCAAAAAGTGACTCAATCCGTCGGTCAAAACTACGTACCATAATATCTGCTGAACCACCATAAACTTTTGGATCATTATTATTATGAAAGTAATAAACACGGGTATGCTCCAAGAAATCTCCCACAATTGACCGAACGGTAATGTTATCCGAAAGTCCTTTTCGTTGTGGCCGTAAACAACAAATTCCTCTAACAATCAACTTCACTGGAACGCCTGCTTGTGAGGCTTTATAGAGTTCGTCAATCGTTATTTTATCTTGTAATGAATTGATTTTTAAACATATACCACTTGGTAAGCCAGCCTGTGAATTCTCGGCTTCTTTACGAATCATCTCGACTAAACGCTTCCGCATATCTTTTGGAGCAGTAATTAATCGTTCGTATGAATGGGGTTGCGAATGTCCAGTAATAACATTAAAAAACTCTGAAATATCTCTGGTTAAAACTTCATCAGTTGTTAAAAGCCCGATGTCAGTATAAAGTTTTGCAGTATCTTCATTATAATTTCCAGACGATAAATGTGCATAGCTTTTTGCTCTATCTCCCTCATTTCTAATTACTTGTAATAATTTTGTATGTGTTTTCAAGCCTGGGATTCCGTAGATTACGAAACAACCTGCTTTTGATAAACGTTGAGCTTCACGAATGTTATTTTCTTCATCAAAACGAGCTTTTACTTCAAATAAAACTGATACATGTTTCCCGTTTTCAGCCGCATGAAGTAGGGCATCTGCGATACGAGAATTCTTAGAAATTCGGTAAAGCGTAATCTTAATTGCCAACACTTGTGGGTCTTCGGCGGCTTGTTCTAATAATTGTAAAACAGGCTCGAAATTATTGTAGGGATGATGTAATAAAATATCCCCTGCTTTCATTGTTTCAAAAATATCATCGGGCGTTTGACTACTTAATCCTAAAGCTGGCACCGATGAACGTTGAACTGCTTGTTTTGCCTTGAATTCTGGGTGCTTAATGATTTGCCAAAAAGCCGTAAAATCTAATAAACTCTCACTATGAAAAATGCCATTTTTGTCAATTTTCCAACGCTTCAACATCATTTCTAACATCCATTCCGAACAGCCCGCTTCAATTTCAACCCTTGTGACCCTTCCTAAACGTCTGTCTTTAATTTTTTTCCTAATTTCATCAATAAAATCTGTTTCAGAATCCTCGTGTTCCACTATGTCAAAATCGCCATTTCGGGTAATTCTGAATAGAGAAACAGCTTCAATTTCTACATTTTTATAGAGTTTCCAGATTTCATGACGGATAATTTCTTCGATGGGAACAAATAAGGTTTCATCCTCTCTTTCAAAAATATGAAAGCGTTTTAAGTTCTGAGGAATTTGCACAAAACTGATTTTACGATTTTCATTTTTGCTATTATCACTCCGCTCATTTTCGCTTTTTGTAACTACGCCAAATATTAAAGTCTTGGCTAATAAACTCGGGAAAGAATGCGTATGGTCGAAAACCATTGGCGTAAGCATTGGATAGATTGTTTGACTAAAATAATCAACAATTTGTTCGATTTCTTCATTATTAAGTTCAGAAATATTGACGATTCTAAATCCATTATCCGAAAATTTAGGTAATATTTCTTCTCGGTAAAGCCTTAAAGATTCTTGCACAAATGCCTGCGTGGCAGCCATTAGGGTTTTTTTGAAAGGTGTTTCACGTAATCCAGAATAATCGGTTCGTTCTTTTCCAAAGTCAATATAATTATACAATGAGCCAACTCTGATTGCAAAAAATTCATCCAAATTAGAAGCTGTAATTGCTAAAAACTTTAGTCTATCAAATATATTTCGGCGATTATCACGGGCTTGGTCGAGAACCCGCTCATCAAATTTTAACCAACTCAAATCACGACTAATATAATCTGATTTTTCGATTACATCATAGGATTTATTTATCACTTTTTCAAGACGACGTTTTTCTTCGGGTGTTTGTTTAATATTCATAAAATTGTTTAGAAAAGAGAAAAGATTCCGTACAAGAGAATCTTTTGCTCTACTCCGTTTAATATATTTTGGAATCATTCCGCTCATTGCCTACAAAATTAATGGATAATCAATGCTTTTACATCAAGTTTAAAATTAAGATAATATTTAATTTTTATATCGTTAAAGTTATTAAATATACAAGAATAATGCTAAATTTTTCCCCTACTTTTTTATTTCTACCTCGTTTTTTACCAAATCACTAATTAGGTTTTCTAATTGTTTTAAACTCTCGGGTGCATTATAATAATCCATTATTTTCTTAGTAATACCCATATCAGTAAATGAAATATATGTTGTTGGAAAATCCGACACATTTGAGGTGTATTGATTCTGAAATTTAAAGAAATTTTCTTCCCTGAATTTTTTAACTAATTGATTAATAGTTCCTTTAGGTAATTTCTTAGATAATTTTCCCTCCTTTGCAACGTGCCTCATACCCTCATAGGTAAGACTATCATTGTCGAAAACAAATACTTTATACGATGGACAAGTTCCGTAACAAGGAGTCTTTTCTAAAGTAAAAATTGGTTGAGGAATATTGATAATCGTATTTATTGTGCCTTTTTTAGCCACTTTTTTATGACTTGTACACGCACCTAATATACCAATAAATAACAGAAAAATTAATAATTTCATACACATATATTTTAATATTTTAACGAATTACTCAAACTGAAAAGTATTTAAAACTATAAATATAAAGGAGGTTAACGAGTTTATTATTGATAAGTTAAACGGATTTTACAAACGATTTTGAGTTTTAAGCAATGAGTCGTGCAATCTTATGAGTGTAAATTTAATTGATATTGAAACTTTGATAAAAATTTAATCTCTTTTTGAGGTATCTGGTAATAAATTTTCATTTCAGGAATTTTATTTCATTGAATTTTTCCATAATTTAAGTCCCATTGATTCGAGCTTATGTCTATTACATGTTATACTTTTGGGTTTTCAACCTATTAATACTCTTAAAGATAGGGTTAAACAAAAAAAAATTGTTATTTTGTCGGTAACACCAGCTATTTAATAAAATGTATGACCACAAAAAAACTAACAGACGAACAATTAGTAGCTCTTTTTATTGAAACACAAAAAAACTTGTATTTTGAGCAACTCTACGACCGCTATTCTGATAAAGTATATAGAAAGTGCCTGTCTTTCGTAAAAGATGATGCTAAAGCAGAAGACTTCACGCACGATATTTTCTTGAAATTAGTCCTCAATCTTTGTTCCTATAAAGCAACTGCTAAATTTTCAACGTGGTTATATTCAATTACATACAATTATTGTATTGACCAAACTCGTATCTCAAAAAAGTATTCTGAAGTTGGTTTAGACGAAAATTTCGATCTTTCAGATGACAATGACGATTCGGAAATTGCTGAACTCGAAGCTCAACAATTAAATATGGCTATGAAGCAAATTCTGCCTGAAGAGAAATCAATTTTGATGATGAAATACCAAGATGATATGACTATCAAAGAAATATCAGACTCATTGAATATTTCGGAAAGTGCTGTGAAAATGAGACTACTACGTGCTAAAGAAAAACTACGTAAAGTTTATTTGGAATCTGTATTATTTTGGGGATTGATTATCGGCAAATTTGCGAGTTTTCTCCTTTGGAACGAATAAACTTATCTGTTTCTCCACAAATTATTTCGTTTATTTATGAATACCGTATAGGTAAAATAGCTAAACCTCGGATATCCAATTTTTATTGAGCCATAATTTTTTAACGAAGATGCCAGAAAGCGAAAACCCTTTTATATTTATTGAACAGAATGCTCAAGTGCCTGAACGTTTGAAAAATGCGTTGCTATCGGAGATTGATACAATTCGGAATACATCAACCATAGTTGAATTGTTCGTTGGTAATTTTATAAGTGTGTTAACTGCTTCATTCTCAATTGGAAGTAATGTTAAAGAAAAAAAATTTTAGCTTAAAAAAATACTATCTAACAAACTAATTTAAATTTACTCCTTAATTATGCCAAATATTCAAGACATTTTAATTGACACTTTTCGAAAACTTTTAGAACAACTTACTGGATTTATTTCAAACTTCATTCCTGCTGTTATCGTATTATTCGTGGGTATTTTTGTTACCAAATTAATTAGAAAAATTCTTCAAAAAGGTCTTGAAAAAGCTGGAGTAGATAAATTGGGTGATAAGCTCAACGAAATTGACATTATTAAAAAAATGGGTGAAATTAAGTTTAGTAAACTTATTCCGACCGTTATTTATTACTATATTCTTTTAATATTTGCCACGCTTTCAACGGCAATTTTAGGCATGAAAGCCTTGACCGACATGGTTACATCTTTGGTCAATCTGATTCCTAAATTGATTGTTGCCGCTATCATGATTTTTGTAGGAATAATGATAGCCGATGCTTTGAAAAATACAGTCGTTAATGTCTGTAAATCATTAAAAATAGAATCGGGTAAACTGCTTGGAAGTATTGTTTTTTCTTTTTTCTTGATAATCGTTATCATTGCCGCCTTGAAACAAGCAGGAATCGAAACCAGTTTATTAGAATCAAGTTTTAATTTGATTATCGGTGGTGTGATTTTTGCTTTTGCCGTAGGATACGGCATGGCATCAAGAGATGTTTTGTCGAATATCCTATCAAGTTTCTATTCTAAAAATAAGTTTAAAGAAGGACAAACTGTTGTAATTGATGGTGTGAAAGGAGATATTTTAAGGATGGACATTACTTCAATAACGCTCACCACGGGTGATTCTCAAGTCATATTTCCATTAAGTGCGTTGCAAAATAAGAAAGTTGAAGTCTTTATGTGATAACATTATGTAGGATTTTGTACTTTAAAATATAAAAGGATATTTTTAATCTTAATAAAACCGCTACACACTGTTACTTTTTACGATTAAGCTTGTATTAACCTATAGTAATTTAATATTAAAAGTTTAATGAATCAGGAGGGAAATCTCAAATTCATTAAACCTTTAATATCGTCACAAAATTACTGCTTCTTTGTATTTTTGAGTATAACTGAAATACTCAAAATACTATCACCTTATCAAAATAATCCTCATTTGACGGACTTCACCTATAAAATCATTACAAGGAACTTTTAGTTCGTCAATTTTAGATTGTTCCTTGCAGATATTAAATTAATAGTTTATGAAAAAGAAATTACCACTATCAATCCTCTTAATTTTATTTTTTTCATTTAATCCTTATGCTCAAGAAACCCAAAAGGATACAACTTACTGGAAAAAATCATCTCAATTTGGGGCAAATTTTAGTAATGCTGGTTTCAGTAGTTGGGTTGCAGGTGGACAAAATGCTTTAGGGTTTAATATTTTATTTAATTCGAAAGGAGAATATGCCAGAGACAAAACCACTTGGGTAAATGATTTGCAGTTGCAATATGGTATATTAGACAATGGTTCAGGAGCCAGAAAAAGTATTGATCGTTTATTTTTTGATACTAAGGTTGGTAATAAATTGTCCAAAGTATGGTCAATTGTTGGTGGGCTAAACTTCCAAACACAATTTACGGCAGGTTATAAGTACGGAGCTACATCTGACCAGAATATTAAACTGTCAAACTTATTTGCTCCCGCCTATATTACGGAATATATCGGATTTGAGTGGAAACCGAAGTCATTTTTTAGTGTAGTATTCTCACCTGGTACTCTTCGACAAACAATTGTGTCGGATGTAAACGTATTTCAAAAGGATACTTCGGGTGTTTTACAACCTGCGTATGGTGTTCCTGTGGGCAAAAATTTACAAAATCAGGTTGCCCTTATGCAAATAGTATCAGTGTTTGATAAAGATATTGCCAAGAATATAAACTTGAAATTACGTTATCAATTATTTATTGATGCCAATAAACTCGCCCATACAAATAATCGTTTGGATGCTAAATTAGCAGGGAAAATCAATAAATATTTTAGTGCAACTTTTGACTTAATCTTATTGTATGATGACACCCAAAGTTTTCAGATTCAACAAGCTCGTAATTTAGGTCTTGGTTTCCTTTACACGTTTTAAAATTATTTGTCCTATTTATAAACTATTTTATAAAACCCCAATTAAGCAAATGCTAAAAGAATTTAAAGCGTTTATTACTCAAGGAAATGTCCTTGATTTGGCTATCGGAATAATTATTGGTGGCGCATTTGGAAAAATTGTTACTTCATTAGTTGATGACATCATCATGCCAATCGTTGGTATGCTAATGGGAGGGCAAGATTTCTCTAAATTAGCAATAACTGTTGGATCTGCTAATGTAAAATATGGTAATTTCATTCAAGTAGTTGTTCAATTTTTAATTGTCGCCTACGTTATTTTTATACTCGTTAAAGCAGCTAATCGTGCAGGTTTAACTGAAAAGAAAGCTGATGAAAAAGCGTAAATGACAAAAAGTTAAAAAGCCCAAAGGTTACAAACTTTTGGGCTTTTTAACTTTTTTAAATCTCATAAGTTTTATGAATTCAAAAGTTTTGCAAGGGTTTAAATATGAATGCAAATAAAAATACCTGCCAATTAACAAGGATTTTATAAATCAATCTTTCGTGAAATTCAGAATAGTTGTGTAAGAGTTTTTTTCATCAAAAAATCTGTTTGAGCATCATCACCTAAATGGAATATGTGCGTTCCAAATACTTCAAAACCCCATTTTCGATAAAATTCAATAGCCTTCGGATTATGTTCCCATACGCCCAGCCAAAGGCTTGTATAACTGTTTTCAACAGCTACAGCAACACATTTCTGCATCAAATCCGCTCCATATTTCTGTCCGTGATAAACTTTACAGATATAAATTCTTTCAATTTCTAAAGCATTTTCATCGGTATTTTCAACTAAATTGATTCTCATTTTTGAATAACCAATTACTTTACTCTCTAATTCAACTAATAAAAATATTGTTTGGGGAGTCTGTATCTCATCCAAAATTTGTGATTTATTGAATTTTTTTTCAAGATATTTCATTAAGTTTTCGGGCGTATTTTGATATGCGTATGTTTCAATAAACGTTTGTTTTCCGATTTCACAAAGTTGGTTTAGGTCGGTTTGAGTGGCTATTCTTATGTGGGGTCTTGTTCTCATTTCAGTACAAAAAAGGGTTCATAATTATAATAATAAACATTTATTTTTCATCAATTAATACCTAAAACGCATTAGATGGAAGTTTGACTGTAACAATATTTAAGCGTTGCTTCTCGTATTATATTTCTCAGGAGTCGCCGATAAATTGTTCATTACCTCAACCTGCATGTAAGGGGGCAAATTTAGCAATTAAAATAGAATGTGTGAGTATAACTTTTTGAAAGAGATAAACTAAAGGTTAAATAATTCCTACAGATGATTACTTAATGGAAATGCCATAATGTATATTAAACCAATAGTTTTTAACTACACTTCCTGCTTTTTTTGCGAAAAGGAACCTTAAAATCAAAAAAAATAATAAAACTGTTTGGTAAGCTTTTCTGGTTAAAGTTTTGTGAAACCCAGTAACCCAAAAACCAACAAAACTCATTATCTTTGAATAAATTTAAAACGTCTAAAAACATCATGGAAGCAATATTTGAGCATCCTCTTCAAGGAAAAATAGAAATTGCATTAGATAAAATTCGTCCTTATCTTTTGGCTGATGGTGGAAACGTGCGTGTCGTTGAAATCACTCAAGAGAATACTTTACGTTTAGAATTAATAGGGGCTTGCGGGTCATGTTCAATGTCGGCAATGACCTTTAAGGGTGGTATTGAAGACACCATTCGCCGTGAAGTTCCTGAGATTTTGAAGGTTGAAGCTACTAATGTTAATTAACAACGAATAATAATTTTAATGAAAATAGGTATATTTTTTGGCGGTCCCGCCCGTGAACGTGAAATTAGTTTTGCAGGTGGTAAAACCGCAATGGAGAACATCGATAAGGCTCTTTTTGAACCAATTCCAATATTTGTTGACGGTTGTGGTAATTTTATTTTATTGAACCCCGAATTGGTGTACGCTACTTCTATTCGAGATTTTTATCCTCCCCAATCTTATCAAGGCGATTATCGTATTTATGCTGAATCATTAGGAAAAATGTCTGATGATGAACTGCTCAAGATGATTTCGATAGTAGGAACAAAACTCTCTCCTGATAAATTTTCTGAATATTTTAATTTCGCTTTTATTGCCATGCACGGACCTGGCTGTGAGGACGGAAGCATCCAAGGGCTTTTGGAATGGTATGGGATTCCCTATTCGGGACCAAGTTTAATGGGTTCATCCATTGGGATTGATAAAATCGCACAAAATGATTTGATAAAACTTGCCGTTGGTTTAGATAAAAAAACGACCACTTTAACCCGTACCTATTTTGAGGCAAATGATTCAGTGAAAGTTTTTAATGAAATAAAAGAAAAAGTTGGTCTTCCTTTTGTCGTAAAAGCACCACATCAAGGGTCTTCAATTGGGGTTTCATTTGTGAAAAAAGATTCGGTACAAGCGTTTGAGAAAGCCGTAAAACAGTGCCTTTTTATTAGAGAAGTATCTGAAAATGAATGGAATAGTGTTGATAAACATGAATTCGTGCAACGCATGGCGAATTTGGATGAGGGGATTGGATTACCTGTTTCCATGAATGGAGAAGTGATTTATCATCCATCGGAATTATTAGAAAAATTGAATCAAAATCTTGACGAAAAAAATAAAGTTGTTCAATTAATTTCCATGAATTCGGAAGATGCTGTGTTGATTGAAGGTTTTGTGAAAGGACAGGAATTTAGTTGTGGAGTTATTCAAACCACTGATTGTGAGTCGGTTGCACTGCCGCCTACCGAAGTAATTGCAGGAGTAGAAGTATTTGATTTTAAGGCAAAGTACCAGTCAAATACTACCAGAAAGAAAATTCCTGTGGATACCTCTCTGGAAAATAATCAAAAGATTCAGCATGATGTAAAAGCAATTTTTGATGCCTTAAAGTTTGGCGTTTGTACACGTATTGACGGATTTCTTACGCCCGATGGCAGAGTGATTTTACATGATCCAAATACTATTCCAGGAATGTCACCTACTTCGTTGATTTTCAAGCAAATGGCTGAAATTGGGATGAATGTTACGGATGCTATTACTTACTTCATTCGTCAGTCAATTCGTGAGCGTATTCGGGCGAGTAAAAATACTTTTAAATTTCAAAAATTGTTGGATAAATTAGATTTGATTATTGCAGAACGCATTGCAAAAATGCCAAATCGTAAAAAAGTAGCCGTAGTTTTTGGAGGATATTCTCTTGAAAATCAAGAAGATAGTTTTCCTAAGGCTCGTAAAGCATTTGGTGAATTAGCAGCATCAACGGAATATTTACCCATACCAGTTTTTGTTAATTTGGATGGGAAACATCATCAATTGCCTGTTAATTTGATGTTTAAAGAGTTTGCTGAGGATATTGTGAAGTTATTGGACGGTTCAGTACATCCTTTAATCGTTTCAACTCGTAAAAATGCTGAATCAATTACGCTTCATTTTACAGGGAAACTCATGGAAGATGTTAAAACTCTTAATTCACTTGAAGGCTTTGATTTTGGCGTAAATTGTGGAAAAGATTTGACGGTCGATTTGGATTTATTGGAGGTTTAAAAA
>JACMRQ010000303.1 GCA_014376355.1 Arcicella sp.
ATGGTTTCCAATAATGGGCCTAATAGTGTGAATAAGAAAGTGTTGAAAAAGATAGCAAGAATTGTTACCAGTACATATGGAATCGCGTACTTTTCTATTGGTTTTGCGAATGATAATAATCGGAAATAGATCTTCATTAAAGACTTTAAAATTTGTCAAAGGTACAGAATTAGACGCACCTGCGAAATTTGATGCACCAGTACCCATAAAAGACAGGTAAATGTATTGTCATTTAACAATTCTATAGTTTTTGTATTCAAATAAACGTAAGCCTAACTTTGTTTCAATCCAAAGTAGCAATTTCTTTTTCAACTGTTTATTGATCTCTAACTTGGTGGGGTCAATGCTGAATTTCCAGTTTGCCTTTTCGATACGGGAGATCATAACTGCCGGGGGATTTTCTGTAAACCTGATCAGTTTATCTGCATTGCCGTAATCAAAATCATCCGGTGCCGGTGAATACTCCTCAATGAACGAATCGTATTTATAATATTGATTAAAATTATTCATTTTTGAGCAGATTCCTTGTGGGGGCTTTACCCAACCATAATGATAAACATATGCTTCAATCAGTTTGACTTTTATTTTTCTGTTATCCAATCTAAACCCTTGGGCATCTTTATATGACTTAATCCCTGGTAATTTTTTTATAACTCTGATCTCCCTACGATACCAGCGTCGGGACTCTGCAACAAAATCGTAAGAGCCATAAAAGTGTTTATACTTCAACAATAGACCCTCAACATTTGTGTTTTCCAGATTGGCTTGCATTTCTTGTTTTACCACAGATAAATACTTTTCATGAACACATTCATCCCCTTGAATGTAGAATGCCCAATCTATGTCGCTTGAGATAGCATTAAAAGCAATGTCTGTCTGTTGTGCGAAAACTGCACCTCCAGCACGTGACTTTGGATCCCAAACTGTTTCAATGATTCTTATCTTAGCCGAATTGATACTTTCGATTAGTTTTAAGGTGTCATCGTCTGACTTTCCCACTGCAATCACAAATTCGTCACAAATTGGTAATATGGAATTAATTGCTTCGACTATGGGATAATCGTTTTTTATCGCATTCTTAATGAAAGTAAAACCCGCAATTTTCATGTAGCTTTGTTAAGAATCTAAGTTGTGGTCTTCTAATTTTCAACAAATATAGCGTTATTGATGACATCAGTCGAGCAGTTACTGGATGAAATAAAGCAGGGAAGTTTTTTATCAATAGCCAGAGCTTTGACTATTGTCGAAAATGAACTTACTTGGAGTGATGAAATTTTGCGATCTCTTGGCCCTCTTAATTCTGTTGAGGTTATTGGTATTACAGGCCCCCCGGGTGCAGGGAAAAGCACACTCGTAAGTGCCATAATTAGTCGGCTTCTTTTAGAAGACAAAAAAATAGCAGTCTTAGCTGTAGACCCTACTTCTCCATTCAATTTAGGGTCACTACTCGGTGATAGAGTTCGAATGTCTTCCCATTTTAATCATCCTAATGTTTTCATCAGGTCAGTGGCAACAAGAGGATCTCTGGGCGGCCTGTCTACAAAAATAATTGAGATGAGTGATGTGCTCAGGGCTTCGATTTTTGATTACATTATTGTTGAAACTGTTGGAGTGGGACAATCCGAAATTGAGATTGCTGGGTTAGCAGATAAAACCATTGTACTATTAGTCCCCGAATCTGGAGATGAAATTCAACATTTGAAGTCGGGTCTAATGGAAATTGCAGATGCGTTTGTTGTAAACAAGTCAGACAGAGAAGGAGCTGACGGTTTTGCGAATAGCTTAATTAAAATTTTGCATGGCCGAACTGAGGTTGTGCCGGTATTTAAGACCGTGGCTCATCAAGGCATAGGAATAGAGAGGGTAATTGATTGGATAACTAATGAAACAACAACAAATAAAAGAAAGTTGGATTTGTATGCAGAAAAGGCCTTCAAATTAATTCAGCAAATCAGGGTAAAAGATATTTCGAAAAAAGATTTGTTGAAGCACCTTGAGCAACACCAGACAAACCCAGAATTTAATCTTTATGCTTTTGTTCAGGATTATCTTGTTTCAAAACAGAAGATGTAAGTTGCTGTCTTTTCCAATGATCTTCCTTTTTGTTGTAAAGAAAAAATTTTGATAGTTTATATTTAAATTTCATTTTGTTATCGTATTCTGGTCCAAGTTTTCTGTGCGGAATATCTGATTCAACTTTAAGACATGCTTGAATGGCATTTGTATATACAGTAGGACCGGTCATGCGATGCACATCATGTGGATATTTATTAATTCGTATATTTTCAAACATCATCTCTAGTGTTTTTTTTAGGAAAGGGTGTCCTGCAGCATAGATAAGTGCCCATTGGATATAGCAGGGAGAGTTATTTTCTACGGAAATTATTGCAACATCGTCAGGTAGAATTAAATTTTTTAACTTTCCGGGTATGTTGCTATCAATATCTAAATACACGCCGCCTTTTATATTGAGGACTGCATACCTGAAAAAGTCTGCTTTAGCAGCACCTATTTGAATCTTATCATACAAGGCTAATACTGAAACATCATATTCGAGTTGTAAAAATTTTCTGACTCCATCATCATCGTAAAATTGATATGAAAATTCAGGATTGTTCTTTTTAAACCTCGAGATATGCCATTTGGTAATCCATGGTAAGTTTTTTGTCTTAAAAGTTTGATGTATTATCTTAGGAATAGCCATATCTTCAAGTGCTGATAAAAATAGCTAAATTTTGACGGTATTAGGTCCGTGTACCAAAAACAGGACTTGTGAACATTGATAATTTGCATCGTTTTTAATTCTTAGAAGTTAAAAATATTTTGCATAATATTACGTTTCCGTAGTTTGATATGAATAAAGCGTCAAATTAAGCCAA
Organism: Arcicella sp.; assembly: GCA_014376355.1. GTDB lineage: Bacteria > Bacteroidota > Bacteroidia > Cytophagales > Spirosomataceae > Arcicella. Next base: position 2,880 of record JACMRQ010000303.1, read on the forward strand.
TTTCAGTTATTGGTTAAGTTTGGAACGGTGTTTGTATAAGTGTTGTAGAAAATAAAAATTTGTTTAATTTTGCTACACAAAAAAATTACACAAGTAAAATTTGTTTAACCTTAAAAAAGAAAATTATGAATTATTCTACTTTAAAAAAGAGCTTAGCGGTATCTTTTGTAGCATTAATGGG
>JACMRQ010000304.1 GCA_014376355.1 Arcicella sp.
GCACTCAAAGCAGGTTTAGTCGTTATGACTTTATTAGCAGCTATATTGGGGTATATGCTTTTTCAATCGAAAGAAACAGTTACTAATCAACAAGAAGTTATCAGTACTAAAGTGATGGAATTAGCACAAGTACGCACAAAATTGGATTCAATAACTGTTCAGTTAGATACACAAATTGCTGAGGTACAGAAACTTGGAGGCGATGTTACAGAACTCCAAAAAGCCAAAGTAGAATTGGAACAAGATAAAAAGGATTTAAAGAAAAAATCAGCTTCCGAATTGACGAGTGTTAAATCTAAATACGAAGTTAAAATCAGAAATTATGAATCTTTATTAACAGCTAAGGAAAGCGAATTAGTAAAACTTCGTGAAGAAAATACTGTTTTAGCAAGTACCAATAATACTTTAACAAGCACCAATACTACTCTTAATGATGAGAATTCTAATTTAAAAACTCAAACGCAAGGATTAACAAAAAGTGTTGAGGTAGTGAAAGCTCAAAATGAAGAAACTGCCGCCAAAAACAAAGTTCTATCTGATAAAGTAACTAAGGCTGCAGCTCTCCGCACAGAATACGTAAAAATTTTAGGAGTTAACGCAAAAGGAAAAGAATCGGAAGAGAAAAAATACAAGGCAAAAAAACTGGCAAAAATTAAAGTAGTTTTTCAATTGGCGAAAAATGATCTGACCGTACAAGAACGTAAAACTGTCTTTATCAGAGTGCTTGACCCAGACGGTTCAACGATATTTGATGCTGCAACTGGGTCTGGAAATTTTACGTATAATGGACAAGACTTAGCCTACACAACTCGTGGCGATGTAAATTATGACAACGAAAACTTATATGTTGAAATGGTTTATAATCGTGGAGGAACAGCCTATCGTGAAGGGAAATATGTTATTGAATTATATGCTGAAGGTTTCAAAATTGGAACTGGAGGTTTTGAAGTGAAGTAGTTTAGAGCTATTAGATTCTTGCTATTTCATAATTTCGAAAGAATAATGTTTTTCTTTTTATATAAATTCACATAGCTAAAAAAGGAGTTTGATTTTAAGAATCAAACTCCTTTTCCATTTGAATTACATTTCTATATCATCTTAATTAGTTCAAAATGATAGATAAATTTTCTATAAAATTTAAAATAAAAGATAAAATAACCATTTTTATTGAATTTCATAGTAAAAGTAAAAATTAATGTCTCTCATTTTTAAAATCAAAGATAAAGGTATTAATTTTGTATTATTCTAAGAATATGATTCGGGTTTAATTGCTCAAAAACTAATAAAAAATGTCAACTGCAACACAACAGTACGTTCCGTACAAAGTAAAAGACATCGCTCTTGCCGAGTGGGGTCGCAAAGAAATGCGTTTAGCAGAAGCTGAAATGCCTGGTTTAATGGCACTTCGTGCTGAATTTGGTGAGTCTCAGCCTTTGAAAGGGGCAAGAATCGCAGGATGTCTTCACATGACAATCCAGACGGCCGTTTTGATTGAAACATTGACGGCTTTGGGTGCGGAAGTTACTTGGTCATCATGTAATATTTTCTCAACGCAAGATCATGCTGCTGCTGCAATTGCCGCTACTGGTGTGGCAGTATATGCTTGGAAAGGCATGAACGAAGAAGAATTCAACTGGTGCATTGAGCAAACTTTGTTCTTTGGCGAAGAGCGTCAGCAGTTGAATATGATTTTGGATGATGGTGGTGATTTGACTAATATGGTTTTTGATCAATATCCAGAATTGATTGACGGAATCAGAGGACTTTCAGAAGAAACTACAACGGGAGTTCACCGTTTATATGAGCGTTTGAAAAATGGAACTTTATATCTTCCTGCTATCAACGTAAACGATTCTGTAACGAAATCGAAATTTGATAATAAGTACGGTTGTAAAGAATCATTGGTTGATTCAATTCGTCGTGCCACTGATATTATGTTGGCTGGAAAAGTTGCCGTTGTTGCTGGTTATGGCGACGTTGGAAAAGGATCGGCTGAATCGTTAAGAGGTGCAGGTTGTAGAGTTTTAGTAACTGAAATTGACCCAATTTGTGCTTTACAAGCCGCAATGGACGGTTATGAAGTAGTTACGATGGATCAAGCGGCTTTGCGTGCGAATATCTTTGTAACAGCTACTGGAAATTTACGCATCATTCGTGAGCGTCATTTCAGAGCGATGAAAGATAAAGCGATTGTTTGTAACATCGGTCACTTTGATAATGAAATTGATATGGCTTGGTTGAACGAAACATACGGTTCTTCAAAAGAGCAAATTAAACCACAAGTTGATTTGTATAATCTTGACGGAAAAGAAATTGTAGTATTAGCAGAAGGTCGTTTAGTAAACTTAGGTTGTGCAATGGGGCATCCATCTTTTGTAATGTCTAATTCATTCACGAATCAAACGTTAGCTCAATTAGAATTGTGGTGCAATAC
>JACMRQ010000305.1 GCA_014376355.1 Arcicella sp.
CAGCTATCGGCTGTCAGCAATATGTGATTGATTATTGGCTGCCGAAAGCCAACAGCCAATAACCACAGCAAATGTAAACGTTCAACATTTTTTAGCCAAGAATTTGCAGATTAATATTATCCGCAATAGCTTTGATACTTTGGACGTTTTAAAAAGGATAAATTTTCATCAACATATTGAACTAACCAATACCACTTACAAAAAATGACGAATATTGACTGGTTGGTTTTAATACTTACTTTGGGGGGAATTGTGGGTTTTGGCTTCTGGAAAGGGCGAGTTTCAAAACAAAATATTGAGGGATATTTATTGGCAGATCGACAAATGCCTTGGTATCACGTTACACTTTCGGTGATGGCTACTCAGGCAAGTGCCATCACATTTTTGTCCGCTCCAGGACAAGCATACACCGATGGAATGCGGTTTGTTCAGTTTTATTTTGGGCTTCCTTTGGCGATGATTGTACTATCAATTACATTCGTCCCAATGTTTAATAAAATGAAAATCTTTACGGCTTATGAGTTTTTGGAAGGACGTTTCGACCTAAAAACCAGAACCTTAACCTCATTTCTCTTCTTAATTCCACGAGCCTTATCCACTGGCGTAACCATTGCCGCACCTTCCATAATTCTTTCCGCAATTTTAGGTTGGAATCTTTATTGGACAAATATCCTCACTGGAACAATCGTAACAACTTATTGTGTATTTGGAGGTTCAAAAACCATTTCATACACCCAACTGCAACAAATGTTTGTGGCATTATTCGGAATGTTTTTGGCAGGATATATGGTTGTCCATTTGTTGCCTACGGAAATGGGTTTTGTTGATACACTGAAGGTGGCGGGTAAAATGGGGAAAATGAACATAATTGATTGGAAATTTGACTTGAATAATCGGTATAATGTATGGTCTGGATTGATTGGCGGATTCTTTTTACAACTCTCTTATTTTGGAACCGACCAGTCGCAAGTGGGAAGATATCTTTCGGGTGAATCAGTGGGAGAAAGTCGTTTAGGATTACTAATGAATGGTATTCTAAAAATCCCAATGCAGTTTTTAATTTTATTAGTGGGTGTATTGGTTTTTGTATTTTACCAATTCCACGAAGCACCTTTATTTTTCAATAAAACAGAACTACAAAAGGTAGAGCAAACTGTTGAATATCGAGAAATTTTAACGAAAAATCAGCTACTATTTACCCAGAAAAAAGAAGCTGTTGAAGGTCTTTCTATTGCGTTGAAATCGCAAGATGAAACCTTAATAAATGTTCAAAAAATCAAAGTTGAAGAAGTTGATAAGCAAGCGAATATACTACGAAATGAAGTTAAAAATTTAATTAAAAAGGCTGATAAAAATGCCGATGTGAACGATACAAATTATATATTTTTATCCTTCGTAACCAAGTATTTACCACAGGGTTTAGTAGGATTATTGATTGCCGTAATTCTTTTGGCTTCGATGGGGTCGATGGCTTCCGCTTTTAGTTCCTTAACCTCCTCAACGATTGTGGATATTTATCAAAGAATTCTGCATCCAATTGACACGGAGAAACATTTTCTAAATGCTTCAAAAATCTCGACGCTATGTTGGGGAATATTTTGTATCATAGTGGCTCAATTTACAGCAAATATTGGTAGTTTAATCGAAGCTGTGAACATATTAGGTTCATGGTTTTACGGAACAATTTTGGGGGTATTTTTAGTGGCTTTTTACTTCAAATCTATAAAAAGTAACGCAGTATTTTACGCTGCGATTTTAGCAGAAATCATTGTTATTTATACTTGGTGGATAGATTTAACGGCATTTTTATGGTTGAATTTGATTGGCTGTGTATTAGTAGTTGGATTTTCGTTAATATTGAATTTGTTTTTCAAAAAAGATTTAAGGTAAATCCTACTTTTCAGTCAAATCTTTAATCACTCGAACCATAGGAATTTTATTTTCTGGTGAAAATAAGTAGTTAAAACTCTTTGTATAAAGAATACTTGCACCGCCTGCCGTGAAAGTCTGGCTATTAGATAAAGAACCGTTTAAGGTAGTTTGCAAATTGCGGTTATAGGTTTTGAAACGAAGTCCTCCATCTCGAGTAATGAACCATTCCAATGCCCAATCACCAATAAGTGATTGGGCATTGGTTTGATTCGTTAACGTAGTGAATCCGCCGCTACGAGTAAGGCGAAAACGGTCATTAAAATTATAGGAAAGTCTTAATTGAAGATTATTGATTAAATCCTGATTCAGTGCCGTTCCATTTACTGAAAAATCCACATTTAGGTTTGGGTCAATTTGAGAAAAAACATTGCTAATCTGATTAGAAAGCAATTCTGAAAGACTACTAACCAAATTAATAGAAGCAAAAGCTCCTGCATTTTGGGGCAACATAGCGTTCAATAAAAGCACATTACTCACCTGCCGATTCAGTTCTTGTTCATCCGTTTTAATCCGATTTTCGAAGGCTGTCACGCCCGAATTAAATTCTGGATTCTGCGGATAATCTCGCATTTTCATATCAAAGGTAACGGTTGGTTGTAAGAGTCTACCCTTCAAATTTATGGTCACATCAACGGGATAACGGCGAGTAAATTGTGCATCATTTCTTAGAAGACTTCCCTTTCCAACTGAATCAATTACCGACCCTAAATAACTCAAATTTTGGGTATAAACTGCCTTAATATCCACAACGGCCTCGTAAGGGTTGCCCGTCCAAGAAATCTTACTTCCACGAGTGATATTAAATTTTTTATTGAGAATATTTTGGAAAGTAAATGTATAATCTCCCCGCTCAATATTATAGTCGCCCGTCATGTCAAAACCGCCCCGTGTATCTACTTTAAAATTGATTTTCCCCGAACCATTCGCTCGCATGATATCACCTGTCTGCTTATCAAATTGCACTTCTCCATAAGCATCTGGTGTCAGTTCAAAGTTTAAATCCATTTTTATTCCAGTCGTGTTTACGTTTGAAATTAACTGCTTTTTATTAACAGAATCTCTTTTGATAATAGCACTTACAAATTCAATATCTTCCTGACTTCCAGCATCTTGTGCCTTATCAAGTGGTATAAATAAGCGTGTTCCTCTATCGGTTTTAAGGTCGGTATTTATCGTTAAATTATCAAAACTTCCGCCTAATTTTAAAGTCCCTGTTGCATACCCAATTCCGTAATACGTATCGTTATCTCTGCGGGTAGTGTTCAATATTTTAAAGCGGTTCATATCAGCAACTAATTGAACGTTAAATGACTTATAACCATCGTAAAAAACGCTCCCTCTCAACGTGCCTTTATTACCTTCATCATCAATTAAACGCAAAGATTTCGCTCGAATTTCATCGGGTTCAAAGGTAATCTTATCTTCAAAGTTCAAGACCGACTTCAAATAATCGAAGAAAAGCGTTCCTTTTTTAATATCAATTATTCCTTTAATAATTGGATGCGAAACTTTACCCGAAATATTCAAAGTTCCATCTGCAGTTCCTCCTAATCTTGAAAAAATCCCCTTCACAAAAGGCTGTAAAATTTGTAAATCTGTTCGGCTCAATGTGGCTAATAAATCCAAAGAATTTTCTACATTTTTAGGGTCATAAACGCCTTTAACTTCAAGAATTTTGGTATTTAACCGTTCTAATGAATAATCCAGATTTAGCCGCTGTTTTTCATTATCAAATACACCATTTCCCTTAATATTACCAATTAAGAAATCATCTAACATCAAGCCTTCAATCTGTAAATTACTCTCGGCATTAATATTTTTATAGATATTTTTCAAATCAACTTCCCCATTTACTAAGCCCTTTAGATTAACAGATATAAGCGGAGCAAGCGTCTCTAATTTAAAGTTTTTTGCTTTAAACTTTAACGGTTGCAATGAATCTTGAGAAATAAGTCCATCCAACGCAATAAACTGGTCTAAATTATTGATAATTAAATCCTTAGATCTTAATTCACTTCCAATAATTGTCAATAAATTATCAGGATTTATATTCCAATTTTGCTCAAGAAGGTGGAATTTTGACTTCTTAAATTGCAATTCCAAACCATCTTCAATGAAGCGTAAAGTACCGTTCAAATTAGCTTGATTTGTCGTTCCAATTTGCTTCAAACCACTCGTAAAAGCAATCCTGTCTTTATCCCAAGAAGCCTCTATTTCAAGATTTTCAGTTGGACTAATAACATTAATTTTTTGGTTTTCAGAATTCAAAATCAAGGAAGCCAAAACCTCTGGATTATTATAAAATTTAGACGTATTCAAATCAATCTCTGACTTAAAGAAACGATATCGATCATTCACTAAAAGCGTATCAATTTTAGAATTTAGCGAAAACGTTGAGGTATTTCCTATCCCAAAATTACCTTCAATTAAGGTCTTTTTGGAAATGTGTCCTTCGGGATAAACAAAAGCCAAAATTGGATCAATATTTTTTAAATAAAACTGATAGTTAATTTTATAAGGTTGCGGAATATTGACGGGTTTTGTGGCATAATACGTTTGACGAGTTGCTTCATCACCCGTAAAGTAAATTTTATATTCTTCTATCAAAACCTTCAAATCTTTAATGGCTTGTGAAGGATTAAATTGTCCAGTAAAATTCAGATTCACCAAATCAGAAAGCACTGCCAAACGACGATTATTATTACTGAGTTGAGAAATAACCTGCAGAGAATCAAGCACTAAGTTCTTTTTATCGAGCGTTAAATAGAAGTTTAAGAAATTAGCTCTACCCACCAAATTATCCAATTTTCGTCCTCTCGATTGCACATCCAGAATGGTAGAAATACGGATATCTTCTTTGGTAAAATTAAGATTTTTCAAGTTTGCTTTTGCAAGTTTACCCAATAGATCTACTTGATCTTTACCTTCTCGCAAATCTACTTTCCCGAACAAATCAAACGTTAAATTGGTATCTTTTACTGCTATTCTTCCATCAAAAAGCTCTTTGGAAAGTTTACCGTCGATTCGGATATTTTTGTAGTTGTATTTATTATAAGTAAACTGATTAACTGTTCCATCAAAGTCCAAAACAGCACTTTTGATTGATAAACCTTGCCCTTTTACCTTGCCAGAAAGTGTTAAATCTCCAAAAGATTCTGCATCTTCCAAAATTTTACTCAACTTAAAATTATCTAATTTTAAGGAACCGTCATACGAAGAATTTTCAGAATTTGGCTTTAAAATCATTGCTAAATCTACATCAACTTTCCCCAATTCTGACTCTATCAACCCTGTAGTTTTGAAATTGGATGTTGTCCCTTTAAACGTCCCATCAAACATGACATGACCGAATTTTTCCATGGATTTTGCAACATCTTTTCCAATATATTTTTCTAAATCAGACATCTGTAAGTAAGATTTACGCATTTTCAGATCCATTAAAGTCTTCGAAATAATGGGTAATCCTTTGAAGGAAAAATCGCCTTTTAACTTAGATTTTTTTCCAAAATATAAATCAAAATTTTTCAATTTAAAGTCATTCACCGTTCCATCAAATTTTCCATTGAGATAATAAATATCCTTATATTGATACAAATCGTTAACAATGCGAGCAATGTCGTTGGTAAACACAACCGACGAATCAAAATCCGCTTGCATTCTCACTCGTGAATTCCAATATTTAAAATCCTTTTGACTATTGAACGACATTTTGATTTTATTACGAATAACAGTGTTATTTACCCGCAATAACAAATCATCAAAACGCATTTGTGTATCTGAAATTAAGAAATTAGTCTTTAAGGTTTTAATCTTAAAATCTGAAGCCTTGTCATACGCTCGAAGGGTGGTGCGGAAGGAAACCGTATCACGAATTAACGTGAAATCGTTGAGATGAGCGTTGAATTCGTCTAATTTAAAATGGTAATGATCAAACGATTTTGGGTCGTTCATCGGTTTCTCGGTTTCATCGTCCATAACCAAGATTCCATCTACAATGTCTGCTTCAGTAATAATGAAAGGTATTGGCTGTGAATTGAAGGGTTTTGGTGTTGGGGAAGCTAATAATTTATTAATTCTACGGATAAATTCGTCAATGTTCACGTCTCCTTTTTTATCAGTAACAATCCGAATAATGGGATGATACAGTCGAACATAATCCAGTCGAGTTTTCGTAGAATCACCCTTAAATCCCAATGAAGGAATAGTCAAATTCAGAAATCTTCCTACATCTAAGTTCACATCCAATTTTTCGATATTGAGCATTTGAGTACCTTGATAATCTCTCACACGCACACCTTCAAGGGATGCTTCATCAAAAAATCGTAAAGTCACTTTATCAATCTCAATGGGATAGCCTAATTTCTCAGAAATTTTAGGAGCATAATATTGAGCCAAACGAGTCTGTATGTAGGAATTACGACCAAAAAATACCAACAAAACAGCAAGCAAAAGAAGTCCAACTATTGAGTAGAGGACAAGTTTTGTAAGTATTTTGGAGATTTTTAGCAACATATATAATTATCTTTGCACCATGACCATTTTAGCAATCGAATCTTCTTGTGATGACAGCTCGGCGGCTGTTATAATCAACGGCAAACTTTGTTCCAACATTGTGGCAAGTCAGGCAATTCACACCAAATGGGGTGGGGTTGTTCCAGAATTGGCGAGTCGAGCCCATCAGCAATATATCGTTCCAGTGGTGGCGGAGGCTCTCGAAAAAGCAAATATAACCAAAAACGACTTAAACGCCATTGCTTTTACTCGTGGCCCTGGACTTTTAGGTTCACTTTTAGTCGGTGCCTCTTTCGCAAAAGCCCTTGCAATGGGTTTGAACCTCCCTTTAATTGACGTAAATCACATGCAAGCCCATGTTTTGGCACATTTTATTGATGAACCAAAACCCAGTTTCCCTTTCCTTTGTCTGACGGTAAGTGGCGGTCATACGCAAATTGTGATGGTACGCTCGCCATTAAATATGGAAATTATTGGCGAAACTCAAGACGATGCTGTTGGAGAGGCTTTCGATAAGGCTGCGAAACTCTTAGGATTGCCTTATCCTGGAGGACCTTTAATTGATAAATATGCCAAAGAAGGCAATCCAAATCGCTTTGAATTCCCGATGGTCGAAATGCAAGGATTAAACTATTCTTTCTCTGGAATCAAAACGGCTTTTTTATATTTCTTACAGAAAGAAACGAAGAAAAATGTAAATTTCGTAGAAGAAAACTTAGCTGATATTTGTGCTTCTATGCAAAATATTTTAATAAAAATTCTCTTACAAAAACTTAGAAAAGCATCCAGAGAATATAAAATAAAGGAAATAGCCATTGCAGGTGGAGTTTCTGCTAATTCTGGATTACGTTGTGAAATACAGAAATTAGGTGAAACCGAAAATTGGAATGTTTATATTCCTGCTTTTCAATATTGTACTGATAATGCGGCAATGATTGCCATGGCTGCCCACTTCAAAGCTGAACAAGGAAAGTTTTGTTCGCAAGAAGTGAGTCCTTTGCCAAGGATGGAATGGTAATACCGTTTGATAACATTTCATCTTAAAAATGTATTTTTCATTGAATCAAATCAGTAAAATTCGTGTTTTTTTCATACCTTTATTACCTGTCTTAACAATTTCCTTGTTCAGTTATCTTGATTAACTACGTTTTAAAAACAAAAACAGTACATCGTTTACAACTCATAACTCTCAATACATTGACACTAATTAAATCTATTTCTGGCATCAGAGGCACAATTGGAGGAAAAGTTGGCGAAGGTCTAACCCCACTTGATGTAGTGAAATTCGCTGCCGCTTATGGTACTTGGCTAAAGCGCAAAAAGCCAGAAAATCTACTCATTATCCTTGGTCGAGACGCACGACTTTCGGGTGACATGGTTTCTAAATTAGTATCGGGGACACTCCAAGGTTTGGGCTTTAACATAATTGATTTGGGACTTTCAACTACACCAACCGTTGAAGTTGCTGTTCCTACTGAAAAAGCTGCTGGTGGCATAATTCTCACAGCAAGTCATAATCCAATTCAATGGAATGCCCTCAAATTATTGAACGAAAGAGGGGAATTTATCTCTGGACAAGATGGTGAAGACATGCTCGAAATCGCCGAAAACGAAGACTTTGACTTCGTTGATGTTAAGAAATTAGGTTCCTATAAGACAGACGACACTTGGCTTCAAAAACATATCGACATGATTTTGAAGTTGCCTTTGGTGGACGTTGAAGCCATCAAAAATCGTAATTTTAAGGTCATTGTTGATGCGGTGAATTCAACAGGGGGCATAGCCGTTCCAATGATTCTGGAGGCTTTGGGCGTAACGCAAATTACAAAATTACATTGCGAACCAACGGGATATTTTGCTCATAATCCTGAGCCACTTCCCGAAAATCTTACGGATATTTCTAAAGCCATCCAAAAGGAAAAGTTCGACTTAGGAATTGTAGTAGATCCAGACGTGGACAGACTTTGTTTTATGTGTGACGATGGCTCTCCTTTTGGCGAAGAATATACGCTGGTGGCGGTAGCAGATTACGTTTTACAAAACCAAAAAGGCAATTCTGTTTCAAACCTTTCTTCAACCCGTGCCTTGCGAGACGTGACAGAAAAAGCGGGTGGGAAATATTATGCTTCTGCCGTGGGTGAAGTCAATGTGGTATCTTTAATGAAGTCGTCAAACGCAGTGATTGGTGGTGAAGGGAACGGAGGAATTATTTATCCAGAACTACATTACGGACGTGATGCTTTAGTGGGCATTGCCTTGTTTCTCACCCATTTAGCCAATTCTGGCAAGAAAATATCAGCCCTCAGAAAAGGGTATCCAGAATATTATATTTCAAAAAATAAAATAGAATTAACCGCTGATATTGACGTGGATGCCGTTTTGGAAGCCATGAAAAGAAAGTATTCCAAAAATCCAATTAACGCTATTGATGGTGTGAAAATCGAGTTTGATAAGGAATGGGTACACCTTCGTAAATCAAATACTGAACCTATTATTAGGATATATTCGGAATCTGATTCAATCAATAAAGCTGATGCTTTGGCAAAGAAATTGATGAATGATATAAAAGAGTTTGTGGCTGGGAAGTAGAAAATTTACTTTAAAGTATCACCAACAAGTGTATTTACAGTAATTATTACTACTAAACTGAAGTTTTTATTACCGAATTTCTTTAAGTAGTACATCTACAAAACTATTTCCTGTTTTGTTATCTTTACCCTCCATTTGCATCTTTTACCATTATGCTATAGGGCAATAACAAATTTTAATGTCAGGTTGAAACCCTAACGTTTATTAGTTTATGTATTTCCTATCAAACTTACAGATATAATAGAGTAATGAACAGAATTTATTTAGACAATGCCGCTACTACTCCCATCGACAAAGCCGTAATTGAGGCAATGTTGCCGATGATGGAAATGAATTTCGGAAATCCTTCGTCCATTCACGGACATGGTCGTGAAGTTCGTAGTGCCCTTGAACGTGCCAGAAAAACAATCGCAGGACTATTGAACACTTCGCCTGCCGAAATTACTTTTACTTCGGGTGGAACGGAAGCCGACAATATGGCAATTGTCCGCTCCATTGAAAAATTTGAAATTACTCATGCCATTACCTCTGCCCTCGAACACCATGCCGTATTGCATACGCTTGAATATTTGGCAAAAAAGGGTAAAATTAAGCTCAGTTTCGTTGAATTAGACGCTAAAGGACACATTGACCTGAATAATCTGGAGGAATTATTACGTGACAATCCAAAAACTTTAGTTTCGCTGATGCACGGAAATAATGAAATTGGAAATTTATTGGATATGGATAAAGTAGGACAACTTTGTGAGGATTACGGTGCTATTTTTCACTCTGATACTGTGCAAACAATGGGACATTATCGCCATGATTTGCAACAAATGAAAATTGATTTTTTGGTCGGTGCCGCCCATAAATTTCATGGACCTAAAGGCGTTGGATTTCTTTATATCAGTTCCAAAAATAAAATTCAACCCCTTATTCATGGAGGTTCACAGGAACGTAATATGCGAGGAGGAACGGAGAATGTTTATGGAATTATAGGCATGGCAAAAGCATTAGAAATTGCGTATTTAGGCATGGACGACCATCGTAAACACGTGGAAATGTTAAAGTCAAGAATGATTACTAAATTAAGACAAAACCTTGATGACATCATTTTTAATGGAGATTCAGCTAACTTAGAAAAAAGCCTTTATACTGTTTTAAACATTGGTTTTCCGCCATCCGATGAAGGAGATATGTTTTTATTTAATTTAGATATCAACAAGATTTCAGCTTCAGGTGGAAGTGCTTGTACAAGTGGTTCAGACATTGGTTCGCACGTGCTAACGGCTCTCAATGCCTCACCTAATCGCCCATCGGTAAGGTTCTCTTTTTCAAAGTATAATACTATTGAAGAGATTGATTTTGTGGTGGATAAATTAGTGGAAATGGTAAAAGTATCAGTATAAAAATTTAACCAAAATATTCCCCAAGTAAATAAAATAGCACAATCATTAATACTAAATTACCCACAACGAACCAGTATAATTGTTGCCAAGATTTGATGAATGGAGGAAGGGATTTGTCTTTTTCTTTCATACTATTTGGAAAAATATTTCGTTAAAATTAGGTGAATAAAACCATATTATTCACCTAATTTTTATTTTACGAAAATTAATACATAAAACACATGGAACAAACACCTTCTTCATATAGACCCGTGAGCCGAACACGACCAAAATTAAAGATACCTCTTATCGGTAACATGCTTGGCGGAGGTGGCGGTCCTAAACCATCAACAGATGAACCACATCCACTCACTAAAACGATTATTCCCGTCATTATTGCCATTGCCTTAATTGCTTTTGGCATTGATTATTTTACTAAATCAAATGCTCCAAAAACTTCTTTCCGTGGGCAAGGAGAAGTAATAGAAGCTGCTTTCAATGGGAAAATTTTAAAAAAATGGTATAATGTCATTCCTCCTAAGAATGATGTAGAATATATTGTTGAGATAATGAACGACAAGAAAGAAAGGAGAGTAATTAGTTTTCTAAATGAAAAATCTACTATTGGTGATTTTATATTGCCCTACAACTCAATTTCTAAGAAAGAAAACTCAAAGAACATAACTGTAAAACGTTATTTCAAAAAGGATACTGTATTGGCATTGAAGTATTAATTTTAAAAGAGAATTTTAATTCCAGAAGCAATCGAATTAAATAGATTCATATTTAAGTAAGAAAAGTAAAGGGGGGCTTTACCGTGTTTTACCGATTTCATTTTCTGTAGTAAATAATAATTAAGCCATTTTGGATAAGAGAGGTCTTTCAGTTTTCGGGGAGACCTCTTTTTTTGGGCTTAATTCAACCAAACATCCTTCTCTAAAACCCTCTACACAACAAATGAAGATTTTTCGGGTTATTTAATTACATTGTAACGTCAAAATATCACGTCCTAAATTATAGAAATGAAAAAACTATTTATTGCTATCATCGCCCTATTTGGCTCATTTGGGTCAATGGCTCAACAAGTCCCTCAGAAATCCAATTATAGTCAGTATGATTTATTTAATCCATTGTTCAATTACACGCTCTCAACACCAACACGAAGTGGCTCAGGAACACCTGGGGCTAATTATTGGCAAAATTCAGCCGATTATAAAATCAATGTTTCCTTGGACGACATTCAAAATACAGTTGATGGAGACGTTGAGATTACCTATAAAAATGCTTCTCCCGACAAACTAAATTTCCTATGGTTACAGTTAGACCAAAACCAATTCAATACAAAATCTCGTGGCGGATTAACGACCCCAATTTCGGGTGGTCGTTTTGGAAATACGGGTTTTGAGGGTGGATATCAAATAAAATCAGTAATAATTGATGGAAAACCTGCTGATTTTTATGTGACGGATACTCGGATGCAAATTAAGTTAGCAACTCCATTAGTTGAACGGACTGGTATAACAAAAATTAAGGTAACTTTCTCTTTCAATATTCCAAAATACGGTTCTGACCGTATGGGTACGCAAGAAGCTAAAAATGGGACAATTTTTGAACTTGCACAATGGTATCCTCGGATGTGTGTGTATGATGATATTGAAGGATGGAACGTGCTTCCATATTTGGGAGCGGGTGAGTTTTATTTGGAATACGGCAACTTCGAATATGCTGTTACAGTACCTTCAACGCATATTGTAGTAGGTTCAGGAGAATTGACAAATCCTAATGAATGTTGGACTTCTGAACAACAAAAGCGTTTGGCAGAAGCCGCAAACAGTGATAAAACGGTAATGATTATTGAAAAAGATGAGGTTGGAAAAGAAAATTCAAGACCTAAAAAGGATGGTAAAATTACGTGGAAATTCCGTTGTTCCATGGCTCGTGATGTTGCTTTTGCTACTTCAAAAGCCTTTATTATTGATGCTGCAAGAATTAATTTGCCGAGTGGTAAAAAATCATTGGCAATGTCGGCTTACCCAGTTGAATCTTCGGGCGATAAGGCTTGGTCACGTTCGACTGAATACGTGAAAGGTGCAATCGAATATTATTCAAAATGGTTATACGAATATTCATATCCAGTGGCAACCAACGTTGCAGGTGTTGTGGGTGGAATGGAATACCCAGGGATAGTATTTTGTGGTAATAATAGTTCAGGGGAAAGCCTTTGGGGTGTAGCTGACCATGAATTTGGACACAACTGGTTTCCAATGATTGTAGGTTCAAATGAGCGTAAATTTGCCTGGATGGACGAAGGTTTTAATACTTTCATCAATTTTTATTCAACCGATGAATTCAATAAAGGGGAGTACAAGGGAGCCAAAATTGATATGCACCAAATGTCTAAGCAATTATTTCGTGAATCTGCCGAGCCAATCATGAATATTCCAGATGTAATTAATCCAAATGGTTTGGGTTTTGAGGCTTATTACAAACCAGGTTTAGGCTTAAAAATGTTACGTGAGCAAATCCTCGGGCAAGAGCGTTTTGATTATGCTTTTCGTGAATATATTAAACGTTGGGCATTCAAACATCCAACGCCTTATGACTTCTTTAAAACAATGGAAGATGCAGCTGGAGAAGATTTATCTTGGTTCTGGAGAGGCTGGTTTTATGAAACTTGGAAACTTGATCAATCTGTAAAAGATGTAGAATATATAGAACAAGATCCAAAAAATGGTGCAATTATTACCATTGAAAACTTGGAAAAATTAGCTATGCCAGCCATCGTGGAAATGGAAATGGTGGGTGGTTCAAAAGAACGGGTTACGCTCCCAATTGAGATTTGGCAAAGAGGAGGTACTTGGACATTTAAAAGTACAACAACGTTACCGCTAAAATCCGTAACGATTGACCCCGACCATGTTTTTCCTGATATAAATTCTAAGAATAATACGTGGAAACCTTTGAATTATAAAGCTCCTAAAGCGAACTAAATCAGGGTAATTATTGACTTATTAGTAAATAGTATTTGGGATTAGGTGCTGACCTAATCCCATTTTTGTTTATTTTTGTATATTAGACTTGTTGTGATTTGATAGTCAGATAGTTATGTTAATTGATGGTTATTTTGGATAACTTTACTTTTAAAAACGGGATGCTAAATCATAAAATTGTCAAGAGTGAACGTCAATGGAAATCAGTTGTGGGTGTTTCA
>JACMRQ010000306.1 GCA_014376355.1 Arcicella sp.
GAAATTAAACTAACCATTTGAACTATTTTTCGCTGTTTTTTGAAGGTCAGATATTCAACATTTACTTCCGTATCTCTCAACTGTAACAAAGGAATCTGCAAAGCCAAAGGATTTTCAAGTGTCTGACGGTCATAAATAAATTTTGTACCCCAAAAACTTTGTTTAACCTCTATCGGAAATAACAATTTCTTATCAATCTGAGCGAATGATTTGGAATAAAAACCTATTAAAAAAATGAGTAATATGCTGATTTTCACGGAAATAAGATTACTGAAAAGTCTGCAAAATTAGTCTATAAAATTGGAAGAGAAAAGGGGAAAATAGTTGTGTATCATGAATTATAAATTATTATTGATTTAATATACTGATTTACAAGAAGTTAAAAAAATTAAAATTTATAAATTTTTATTGGTGTAATGCAAAAGTCCATTTTAATATCAAATTCATTTACATCTTCAATCATTTCAATGGGTTCTTCTAAACACACACCAATCTTTAAGGTTTTAGGGTTACACTGTTGCAAAAAACGGTCATAAAAGCCTTTTCCGTAGCCCACTCTATTACCATTTTTATCAAAAATCAACAGTGGAATAATAACTAAATCTATTTTTTCTGGCTCTATTTTATCTTGATTTTCTCCCGAAGGTTCTAAAATTCCCCAAGGATTTACGATTAACTTTTTTTCATCAAAAAGAAAATTTTCTATCTCAAAATTCTCTGGGATAATTTTTGGAATAAGAATAACGATTTTTGGAAATTTTTGCTGTAACCTTCTAATAATCAGCCACGTATTGATTTCATTATGCTTTATAATTGGAAGGAAAATATGGATATTTTCGACTTTTAAAAGATCAAAATTTTGAAAGAATAAATCAGTAATTTGCTGACTTTTGATAACAATTTCTTCAGCAGAAATTGCCTTTCGTTTAGAAAGATAATATTTGCGGAGTTGAGATTTTATCATGAATTATTAAATTTAGAAATTACTCAAAATACCAATCGAAAAGCAGTCCCTTGTTTTTCAACCGAATTTACGGTAATTGTCCCCTTGTGCAATGCCATAATTTGTTTCGATAAACTTAAACCAATTCCCGAACCGTTGGTTTTGGAAGTAAAAAAAGGAATAAAAATTTTATCTATCAATTCATCAGACATTCCTACGCCATTATCACGAACTTCGATGATTACTTGTTGATGATTATTTTGAAAAACTGAAAGGGTAATTTTAGGATTTTGCTGGTTCGTTACTGCATCTATTGCATTGATTATCAGATTAATAAGTACTTGCTCAATTAATACCATATCGCCTTCAATCATCAATTCAATTTTTTTAATGACAACATCAAATTCAATATTTTGTTGTTCAATTTGATGTTCTAATAATATTTCAACGCCTTCAAATAAATCTCGGATGTAGAATTTTGAGAACGAAGTCAAAGAAACTTTGGCTAATTGGCGGTAGGTATCGGCAAACTTCAGCAGGTTTTCACTTCGTTTACGAATGGTTGAAATCCCCAAAGAAATATCATCAAATTCATCCTCATTTTTTCCTCCAAACCCCTTTTCTCCAATCTCCTTTCCCCCCTTCCTGCGTGCGATAGCCCTTTCCATCGTCTCCGCCAAAGAAGCAATTGGTGCCACAGAGTTCATAATTTCGTGGGTCATTACTCGCAAGAGTTTCTGATATGCTTGGGCTTCGGTATCTTCAATAGCTTCATTTACGTTCTGAAAAGCAATTAAATTTGTCTCAATATTTTTATTCAAAAAGGTCGTTTTTGCTAATAAAACTTGCTTATGATTAATTTTTACTAATTGATTATCTCCATTTTTAAGACTTATAATAGCTTGATATACAGACATATCTCGTTTTTCGAGTGAAGAAATATTTCGTAAATAAGGAATATTCATCATCCGTTTAAAAGCCTCATTTATCCAGCCAACGTTGCCTTCTTGGTCGTATGAAAGAATTCCAGTATCCACCAATTCTAATATTTTTTGGAGATACTGATATTGTTCTTCTCGTTCGGAAGAAAGTTGTTTGAAAGTGGTATTAATTTGATTGAAAGCCCTGCGAAGCTGTCGGACGGAAACGGGGGCATTTTTTTCGGTAAATTGTAAAGAAAAGTCTCGATATTGAACAGCTTCGATAAATTGAGAGAGTTCAGTATTGGTTTTATTGATAAACTGAATGAAGTTAAGTATTTGAAAAAAAATAGTTAATCCTACAAAAATCAATAAAGTGTAACGATTACTGACAATACAAAAAGCGGCAGCCGTGATGCTTGCAAGCAACAAAATAACTCGAATAGTCAGACTGATTTCGTAGCGTGTTTTCATCGTTTCAAATATCATATTTCCCCAATCTCCGATAAAGAGCCGTCCGAGTCAATCCCAACTCACGGGCGGCTTTTGTAATATTCCCCTCGTGTCGTTCGATGGCTTTCAGAATGGTAGATTTTTCTATTTCGTCAATCCGTAAAGTTGAACTTTCTTGAGACATTATTACAGGTATTTCAATAGACGAATTCAAGTCCAAATCTCTCGCTGTAATTACCTGGTTATCAGCCATAATCACTGCTCTTTCAATACTGTGTTGAAGTTCTCTAACATTGCCTGGAAAAGCATATTGCCGAAGTTTTGTTTTAGCTTTTTCGTCAATTTCAACTAAATTTTTATGGTATTTTTCGCCATAAATTTTCATAAAATATTCCGCCAAAAGGGTTACATCATTCCCTCGCATACGCAAAGGTGGGAGCGTAATTTCGATGGTATTCAAACGATAAATTAAGTCCTTGCGGTATTGATTTTGCGAAGCCATCTCTTTGATGGGTACATTAGTTGCCGAAATGAGCCGAATATCAATTGGAATGGGGGCGTTTGTGCCTAATCTGGTTACTTCTCGATTCTGCAAAACACTCAATAATTTAGCTTGTTGAGGGAGTGAAATATTGCCAATTTCATCCAAAAAAAGCGTTCCTTCATGGGCAGATTCAAAGCGACCCGCACGGTCTTCACGAGCATCGGTAAACGCTCCTTTTTTATGTCCGAAGAGTTCAGATTCAAATAAACTTTCGGTGAGTGAGCCTAAATCAGCGTGTACAAATGGTTTTTGGTAGCGTAATGATTTTTGATGAATTAGTTTAGCCACTTCGGTTTTACCCGTTCCATTCTCCCCCAAAATCAAAATATTGGCATCGGTAGGCGCAATTTTTTCAATTTTATACAGTACATCTTGCATCGCTTCGGAATTTCCAAGCAGTAAGTTTTTAACTTTGAGCGATGAGTCGGGCGGCGTTCCACTTTTTGAATCCTTTTTGTTTGAACCTGCTTTTAAAATGCTACCCACTTCAAGGCTCAAAGCTAAGGTTTCCAATAATCTTTCATTTCGCCAAGGTTTCAACACAAAATCATTTGCTCCTTCCTTCACTGAACGCACCGCCAAATCAATGTCTCCATAAGCCGTAATCATAATCACAGCAACAGTTTTATTGATTTCTCTGATTTTACGAAGCCAAAAAATGCCTTCATTGCCCGTATTTAAAGAGCTTTTATAGTTCATATCCAACAATATCAAATCAAATTGATTTTGAGATAAAAGGGATAAAATTTTCTCAGGATTTTTCTCGGTAATTATTTCTTTCACCTCTGGACGAAGAAGCATTTTCACCGCCACCAATACATCTTGGTCATCATCTACGGCTAAGATTTTGGCATTTTTCAGAAGCATTTTCAAAGGTTTAGTAGGGAATAGTATGTTTATATTTTTCAAATATAATAAAGATGCAGGTTTTAGCCTAAAAGTTGCACTGATTCTACGTTAATAACGCCAAAATGTCATCCTTAGACAATGATTTTACAAAACTTTCCTCTGTCGTAATTAACTCATTAGCAAGGCGTCTTTTGCTTTGTTGCAATGCCAAAATCTTTTCTTCAACCGTATTTTTTGTGATAAATTTGTAAGTAAAAACAGTATTGACTTGCCCAATTCTGTGAGCCCTATCAACTGCTTGAGCTTCAATGGCTGGATTCCACCAAGGATCCAAAATAAAGACATAATCTGCCGCTGTAAGATTTAAACCTAATCCGCCAGCCTTCAAGGAAATTAGAAAAATCTTAATATCTGGATTATTTTGAAATAATTCTACCTGTGCTTGACGGTCATGCGTACTTCCATCTAAGTAGGCATACGAGATAAGTTCTTTGTCTAAATGTTCTCTAAAAAGAGTTAAATGTTTTACAAATTGACTAAAAATTAAAACTTTATGTCCTTCTTCCAGAATCGTATCTAATTTCTGAATAACATCATCTAATTTTCCAGAATCTCCTTCGTATTCTTTATCAATTAGTCGAGGATGATTAGCTAATTGTCGCAATTTTGTCAAACCCTGCAAAACCATAATTTGTGATTTTGAAATACCCTCTTTTTCAATATAATTCAGAATCATATTTCGGTAATATGCCTTTGCTTCTTCATATTCTATTTCCTGTAATTCAGTCATTTGAGCGTAATGAATTGCCTCAATTTTTGGGGGTAATTCGGTAGCAACTTGCGACTTATGTCGCCTTAACATAAATGGTTTTATGATTGAGTAAAGCCTTTTTAATTTAGTTTCATCCGCCTTTTTTTCAATCGGAATTTGAAATTCCTTTCTAAAAGCGTGTTGATTTCCCAATATTCCAGGATTAATAAAGGTCATTTGAGACCATAAATCCATCGTACTATTTTCCAAAGGCGTACCCGTTAGCACCAAACGATGCCCAGAATTTAATTGCATTACGGCACTTGTGATATTAGAAGACGGATTTTTTATTGCTTGAGATTCATCCAAAATAACGTAATTAAAACGATGATTTTTTAGTAAATCAATATCAATTCGAACTACACCATACGAGGTCAAAACGACATCATATTTATCAAAGTTTTCTATGTTCTTATCCCGATTTGTGCCTGTGTAAGTAAAAATTTTAAGATTTGGGGTAAACTTTTGAGCTTCTTTTTCCCAATTATAAATCAATGAGGTTGGCATAATCAAAAGACTTGGAGAGGCTACTTTTTGTTCTTTTTGAGAAGCCAATAAAGTCAAGGTCTGCACCGTTTTTCCAAGCCCCATGTCATCGGCAAGACAACCGCCAAAATTGTAATCATTCAAGAAACGCATCCAATCGTACCCAGCTTTTTGGTAAGGTCTGAGTTTACCTTTGAAGCCTTTGGGAATATCATAAGTTTGTATTTCGTCAAAGTCACGTAATTTCTCTAATTTTCTGCTCAAAACTGTCGTAGCTAAAGAATCATGTTGCAAATCTTGAACCAAAGAAATGTGATATTTTTTTAAGATAAACTGTTCACTATCAATACCTTGTTCAATAAAATTAAAAAGTTCAGAATATTGAGAAAACCAAATTTCGGGAATGACAGCGGTCTCGCCATTATCTAACAAAAACTCCCTTTTCCCTTGTAAAACCAAATTTCTAATTTTCAAAAATTGTATTTCATAATCCCCAAAAATCACTTTTGCGTGAATGTCAAACCAGTCATTTCCTTCAATAATATTTACTTCGATAGTAGAATATCCCAAGAAGTACTTTTTCCCATTATCAGTATTATTTTGCAATATTTTGAAACCCGCTTCCAACAAATTTCCGTAGTTTTTCTGCAACCATATAAAGGCTTCAGATTTAGATAGAATTGATTTCCCATGCTTTAATTCTAAGCCTAAATCATGCAAAGTCATGAGTTTATTCTTCTCTTGTTTTAAATCTCTACGGACTTTATAAAATACGTAATTGTCCCCTGATTTCTGCATACTTACATTGGCAGAAGCCAAAAAATTATCAAAGGGAAAGTCATATTTTCCGTACTGAAAAGAAAGACTCAATGTTAATTCTGATTCATTCTTTTCTCGAATACTTTCTTTCTCTGGCGAATCAAAAAGTGTATTTCGAAGGGCATTCTGTTCTGAAAAATGAAGAATTGGCACGCACGAAAACGTCTCTGAACGAATTTCAAAACCTTTAGCGTAAACATCAAACATCGTGATGATAGATGTTACGAATTTACGGTAGTAATCTTCTTCAATTTTCTTGGGTATAATAATGAATTTTTTATGGAGAAATGGACGTAATTTCTTGCCATCAACATCTTTAGCAAAATGATATAATTTATTATCCAGAATCATCCAAGCAGGTTCATCACAAACGATAAAGGCATTTTTATACTGAAAATCTACTTTCTCTCCTTCGTATTTTATCCTCGGAAAATAGTGTGTATTATCTTCATTTCTCATAAAATGAAAAAGCACGGTCGCCTTCTGTGGCAGAACTTCAATTTTTTGCCAAATTGGGTTGCCATCTCCGCCCATAATGTATAATTGCTTGTCTAAAAGCAAGGGCAACATTTCAGATTTTATTTTATCAATATAGTCTGTAATAAGCTCCTGCGTAACTTTTTCTCCTTTTTGTGGATCATAAATTTTTAAGAAAAAATCCGTAATAGTACGCTTTTTTGCACCAACAAACTTCTTATAAATATTCTCTTGCTGAATAGAATCAATGAGTTTAACAATCTGTAAATCGCTTTCATCAAGTCCGTGTTTAAACTCCTTTATATTTTTAACCGATACATTTTGATTTAGCAAAGTGAGTTCATTTTTAGCGTCTAATTGTACAACAAAAGCCTCAAAAAGATAGCCTAAATACTCATGATTAAGGATTGAATAGATTATTTGGAAAGGTTCGGAAGTGTAAACTTTCATGTTGAAAATCGGGATTATTTCTAAGATATGGGATTCAATATTTTGAAAGTTAACGAAACAAAAGATGTTGGCGTTTTTTTCAATTTAACGAATTTCAAATCTAAAAAAATAAAACGATAATGCAAAAAAAAGATGATAAGTAGCTGACTTCTCATACTTTCAATATCTTCTCGTTTGAGGATGAAAAGTCTGCCAACTGTGCCAAAATTCTTGGTAAGCATTGATTTTTTTGAGTTTGCTTTTTGAACTAATTTCTATCCCTTTCAAGTCAAATTTTAAATTTTCGGTTAATAATGTATCGTTTCGGTAGCTAAATTTTGTTTGAACGTTTGGTCTTTCAAAAGTAAAGAAACTTTTATTATCACTTGCCAGAACCAACATAAAAGGGTTTTTACCAATTTGAAAATTAACAATTCGTTCTTTTTTTAAACGATTCCAGTCAATAGCAATGCTTTCTTTACCTGATTCAATGCCCACAACCCACGATTTTGGTTTCCATGAAAGAGAGTCTGTTCCTGTTAATTCTTTCTTGGATTTTCCAGATTCGTATTTTGCCGTGCTATCGTAATTTTCCTTAAATTTCAAATCTGCTTGCATGATTTTTGAATCAGGATATAATTTCAACCACGTAGCTAAAGAGGTTTGTTGCGTTTCTAATTCGGGCAATTTTGTCCCCTTCAATTTACCTGTAATTGCCTCGCCATTGGCTTGTCGCCACCAACTTTTTGTGGTTTCATCTTCAAACATAGCATTAAAATGATCCATCCCGACGAGTCTAAAATTCTCTAATTTCCCCTTCACGGTTGGCTCAAATATTCTTCCAGTTCGGCATACAGAGCAATACGTAACCATTATGGGCTTGCCTCCCAAGACATCACGCACTTGATGATGATAAACTAACATCGAAATTGGATAGGCTTTTGATTCACCGTTGATGGTTATGCCCAGCACAACTTTATCCATTTTTACTTTATTCTCTTTAGCATCCTTTAAACTTAGTTTTTCGGGTTGATAGAACATTGTGTCGGCAGCCATAACGTAATTGGTTGCGTAGGTGATAGTTCCTGCTAAAAGACAGCCAATAATCACAATCCAGCGGTTAGATTGAAACATCGGATAAATCCCTACAAGAATCCATAAGCCAAAGAATCCACGAAAAATCCATCGGTAAGTAGTAAAAAAATAGGCAATATCAATACTTCTCATTCGCTGACTGCCAGGCATGGGCATAATAAAATAGACGTTCAGAATCTCAAATAAAATGAGTCCGATAATGCCGATATAAAATAGTTTTTTCATTTTGTTAAACGTAAACATATGATTTTCAGAAAATTAACCCAAAAAAACGGACTATCATTGATAGTCCGTTTTCTAATTAACCATTTTCAATTTTTTCAATTTTATTTTCCTAATCCTCCATTCCATACTGGAACTTTCATTTTCTTCCCGATTCTGTATGAGTATCCCAAATTGATTGAGTAATCGGCAAAAGCTGCATCTCCTTGTACATGCACATATTTGGTAGGGTCAGTAATTACACTATTCTGTAAGTTCTCAGAAGCAATATCTGCTGCACTTTGAATACGATTTCTTACAATATTATTAGGTACAAACAATGTAAAAGTATGGTGTCCTGAACGGTAAGTTACGCCTGGTTCAATGGCAATTACATAACCTGGACGACGGAAAGCAACTTGTCCGCCAAAAGCATCATACGCTGGAATTCCTTCTAATCTACCTGCTAATGAGAACGTTAAATTGTGTTTTTTGCCTACGGGCATCATTAAACCTGCACGAGCAAAATACTGATCTGGCGAAGCATAAATTTCATATCCTTCTAAGCCTTTTTTTGCTGCAGATTTGAAAGAACCGTTTGATTCTCTTGGATTAAACAAATAATATCCACTGGCAAAACCATAAATATTTTTATAAATTGCTTTAAAACCTTGCAACTCAATTGAAAAACCAACTCCACCATCGCCAGGCTGAATCGCCTGATCCATTACTGAGTTTTTCAACGTTCCATCGGTTTGTAGAGCATCGTCCGTAGCTGAATAATTACCAGTAGCTAATTTAATGCCTACTCCAATACTAAGATTTCCTTTGGTCACTTTTTTAGGATTAATGAGCCAATAATTTAAGCCAAAACGCACATCAGAAATTCCTTTAGCATAAACACTATAACGGGTTAAGGCTTTTGAGGCAACATCTTTTGTAAGTGTCAAAGTCTGAGAACGCTCATTATCAACATAAGGAAGGGTTACGTAGGCAGAAAGGCGGTCAGAAAGCCCATAAGTAAGATTAAGGTCAATAGCGTGTGAATAAATATTTACGGCATTGCCCAATTCTTGGCGTTGTGGTTGTTCTTCCGTACCCACAAAATGACGAAAAGAGTGGAAATAACGATAATTTACACCCACTTGTACTTCTCCTTTTTCAAGGTTATAAGATGAACTTGAAAGCCCATTCATGCCTCCCATCTGGCGTACAGCCACGCAACCTTGTGCTTTTGAGTTATAATTTATTCCATTTATTAAAATAGTAATTGTAAGTAATTGTAAAATTTTGTTCATTATTGTTTTAATTAAAGAGTATATCAAATATAAAAATTTCGTGATTTTCTAATACTTTTTCAAAAGTACAATTTTAATTTGATTAATTCCAAATTACTGGAAATATATTTATTATTTTCCAGTAATTTGGAAATTTTAATTTTAATTGCTCTTATAAAATATTTTTTCTTCTACACTTTTTAGATAAAATCCAGAAAAATGGAAGCATAATACATTCATCGTGTAGCTACAATTTTTAACGAATGAATAATAACTATCGTCATTTTACATTTTTAGGTTGTCTGACAATTTTTGTGGTAGGGACGAATAGCATTCGTCCACTGATGTCCAATTGAGGGCGTGGACGAATGCTATTCGTCCTTACTCACTAAAAGGCCAACGGGTTATCAAGGCGTAGGAATATGGGCTTCGGATGGTCGAAGTATTGTTGCGACCTTTGGATTTAAACTATAAAAAATACAAAAAAGCCTTTTGGATAACTCCAAAAGGCTTTTTTGACTAATTAAAAAATATTTACAATAATTTCCCAGTCAAAAATAAAGCTGAAACTGAAAAATAAATAACTAAACCTGTTACATCAACTAAAGTCGCTACGAATGGAGCAGAAGCCGTTGCGGGGTCAAGTCCGAGTCTTCTTAATACAAATGGAATTAAAGAACCCGATAATGTTCCCCAAAGCACAATAAAAACTAAGGATACCGAAACACTCATCGCTACCCAAAACCAATATTGCCCGTAATCATAAATGCCTAATTCTTGCCAAATCAGTATTCTTAAAAATCCAATTATTCCCAGCAGCGTTCCCAATAAAAGCCCTGAAAATATTTCTTTTCGCATTACATACCACCAATCATTGATTTTCAATTCTCCCAAAGCCATTGCTCTAATAATTAGGGAAGCAGCTTGAGAACCTGAATTACCACCACTGGAAATAATAAGTGGCACAAATAAAGCTAACACAACGGCTTTTGAGATTTCACCTTCAAAATGTCCCATTGCCGAAGCTGTGAGCATTTCACCTAAAAATAAGATAATAAGCCAACCAGCCCGTTTCTTGACTAAATCCAATAAACGAGTTTTAGTATAGGATAAATCTAATCCTTCTGTACCTCCAAATTTTTGAATGTCTTCAGTATCTCTCTTTTTGATTTTTGCTAAAATATCGTCGAAAGTAACAATTCCTACTAAAATTCCGTTCTCAGAAATAATGGGTAAAGCTGCCCTATCGTATTTTTCAAAAATCTCTAAACCATTCTCTATGGGTGTAGTTGCTGTGATGGCAACAAAATTATAATCCATCAATTCGGCAACTGTAGTGGTATTTTCTGCCATCAAAAGTTGTCCAATTTTCAAATCATCTATCAATATATTATTTTCATCAATAACATATACAAAGTTTAACGTTTCGGCTTTCTTCCCGTACTTTTTTATTTGGTCGAGCACCTTTTCAACTGTCCAATGAGCATAGGTTTGAATGTAAAGCGGAGTCATCAATCTTGCAATACTATTAGATTGATAACCCAACAGATTTAGTGCTTCTTGTCTTTCATTTTCATCTAAAAGGCTGATAGTTTCTTTAATCAGATGGTCTGGAAAATCATCAAATATAGCTATTCTATCATCTGGAGCGAGGTTATTGAGTAACTCTACTGTATCTTTACTACCTAAATTTTTCAACAATTCTTGTTGAATTGTTTTATCAAAATAAGGAAAAACTATTGATTTATCTTCCCCTAAAAGTCTTAAAAAAGCCAAATTTCTATCATTTTTCGATAGTTTTTCTAAGGCTTCGGCAGTGTCAGCGGGGTGGTTATTTATTGTATTAGCCATTTCAGTATTAATGAATTTATATAGTAGAATTATAACTACAGACATTTGGCTGATAGAATAATTCTAACCTTAAAAGCCTTTAAATATCCGTAGTTCCAAGTTCTTATTAAAAATCTATTATTCAATTCGTCTCAACTTCACATTCTCCATCGGTCGAATAACCAAAGGTACTTTCTCAATTTTCACGGCTGAAGTATCAAGTCCAAACCACTTATCTTCGGATGATGTAAAATCTTTAATGAAAAAATATGCTTTCATAATCGTTCCTTCAAAGATTGATAATTTATTATCGAAAGAGAGAAAGCGTTCTAATACTACAAAACGGAAATCACCGATAACATTTTGCTTGTTTAAAGATTCGTAACGTGAGGTGATGTCCACTTCACCTTTCTGAACCATATCTTCTACCACTTTACGGAAGTAAAGATTAATCTTTTGTTCAACTCTAAAGCCTAATTTAAAGTTGACTTTAATAATATCATCTCTTTCAATTACGCTCACTTTATATTCCATCGTGTAAGGATCATCCATTGTATCCACGTGGATAAACCAATAAATATCTGCTCGTTTTGGTCGTTTTTGGAAAATAGAATAAATAATTTTATTCTCAATTTCACTCAAACGAGCGGCATTCGACATAAAAACCAAGTGCGTTGCGTATTTCGGGATGCTCATATCCTGACTCAATTCTTTCAAAGGCTCAATATAATCCGCCAATTTTACATATTCCGTCAAACGCATTTTGATGATATTCGCTCTGTACCATATCACCATTAAACCAATAATTATAAAAGCAATAAATAAGGAAACATATCCTCCATGTATAAATTTTCGGAGATTAGCTACCAAAAATGCTCCTTCAATAGCAACATAAACTACAAGAAAAGCAATTACCCACCACATATCTACCTTTTTGATATGGAGATAATAAGCAAATAATGAAGTTGTCATTAACATGGTAAGCGTGATGGCTAAACCATAAGCGGCTTCCATATTAGCTGATTCTTTGAACCATAAAACTACACCAATACATCCCAACCAAAGAAAAATATTCATGCTCGGCACGTATAGCTGTCCCTTTTGGTCGGATGGATAATGCAAACGAACTTTAGGCCAAAAGTTTAAACGTATAGCCTCTGAAACCAACGTAAACGACCCTGAAATCAAAGCCTGACTGGCAATAACTGCGGCGGCGGTAGCAATGACAATTCCATAAATTAAGAACCAATCTGGCATTAATTCAAAGATTGGCTTGCGACCATTCAGAAGTTCTCCATTATGGGCTAATAACCAAGCACCTTGTCCAAAATATTGAAGTAACAAGCAGATTTTTACGAATATCCAACTGATTCTAATATTTCCACGTCCACAGTGTCCTAAATCTGAATAAAGTGCTTCTGCTCCCGTCGTACATAAGAATACTGCTCCTAAAATCCAGAAGCCTTCATCACCTCCATGTGGATTTACCAATAATTCATAACCGTAATAAGGTGAAATTGCTTTAAGAATCATCCAATCTTGGGAAATCCAGAAGACTCCAAAAAAGGCTAACATAGAGAACCAAATTAGCATTACAGGACCAAAAGCACGTCCAACCACCTTTGTTCCAAACATTTGGAATAAAAATAGTCCTGTAATAATTGCAATTACGATAGGAACAGTTTTTAGGTCTGGATATAATTTCAATAACCCTTCAACTGCTGAAGCAACTGAAATGGGCGGCGTGATTACCCCATCGGCTAAAAGGGTAGCAGCTCCAATAATGGCTGGAATCGTAAGCCATTTTGCATGTCTCCGTACAAGGGCAAAAAGAGCCAAAATACCTCCTTCACCTCGGTTATCGGCTCGAAGAATTAGAATGACATACTTGAGGGTTGTTTGGAGGGTAAGAGTCCAGAAGATGCAAGATAAGCCTCCTAAAACTGTTCTTTCATCAATGGATTCATTTCCTATGATTGACTGCATAACGTACAGCGGAGAAGTTCCGATGTCGCCATAAATAATTCCCATCGCTACCAACAGACCTGCTGCGGTGGCTTTGTCCATGCTTTTATTTTCCATAAAAAGGAATCTAAATGTAATTTTAGGGCAGTAGATAACTATTCCTTGAAAAACTACAATTATTATGAGTTTATAAAAATTTAATCAAACAATATTACGTTTTGTTTACTTTCAGAAGCAAATATAATACCTCTCATGAATTAATCCACATAAAATTATTACCTATCAACCTCTCCCATTACCAAATCCATAGATCCAATAATCGCCACCAAATCTGCTAACATTGCTCCACGACTAATTTCTGGAATTATTGACAAATTATGTAACGAACACGCACGGGCTTTTAAACGTACAGGAACGTCCGAACGACCATCTGTGCGAAAGAAAAACCCCAATTCCCCCTTCGGGTTTTCAGCACGAGTATAAAAATCCATTGCTTGCGGACGAATTTTTTTCGGTGCTAAAGCTTGCGGGTCAAAATCGGTGGTACGTTTATGGTCGTTTTTGAGTTGAATAAGGCATTGTTCAATAATTTTAATGGATTCATCGCATTCTTGCACTCGCACATAATTTCTGTCCCAACAATCGCCCACTGTTCCCATTTCGCCTTTCCCGATAGGAATATCAAAATCCATTTCTGGATAAACTGAATATCCATCTACTTTCCGAAGGTCAAGTTTCAAACCTGAACCTCTCAAAACGGGTCCCGTACAACCATAATTTATTGCCAAATCTATCGGTAAAATACCCACATTTGCTGTTCTTTGTACAAAAATTTTATTCTCAATAATTAACTCCCGCAATTCAATCATTTTAGGTTTTAAGTAGTTGATAAATTCCGTACAACGTTCTTCAAAACCTACTGGCAAATCATAAAAAAGTCCACCTACCCAAATATAATTATACAACATTCTCGCCCCACAAATCCACTCCAAAAGTCGTTGAATATGCTCACGGTCACGCATAATCCAAAGGAAAGCCGTGTAGGCTCCAATATCCAATCCATACGTCCCGATCGCAACAAAATGAGAAGCCATACGATTCATTTCAGCCACCAAAACACGAATATATTCGATACGTTTAGGTAATTTTCCTGTCAAATCTAACATTTTCTCCACGCCCATTACGTAAGCGTGTTCCGAATTCATAGCCGCCAAATAGTCCATTCTGTCCACGTAGGGAATGATTTGGTTGAATGGCAATGACTCAGCGTGTTTTTCAAAACACCGATGCAAATAGCCCAAATGTGGCACAACATCTACCACCAATTCACCGTCTGAAATCACCTCCATCCGTAGAACCCCGTGGGTAGAAGGATGTTGAGGACCCAAAGACAAAATCATTTCCTCCGACCGCAAGTTTTCTAAAACGTACTTATTTGGGTCAGAAAGTTTGAAATTTTCGGGTTTATATTGATATTGGATGTTGTTCATGTTGTAAGATTGCGGATTTTAGTAACCTTGACTTACCTGTGCACCATGAATTATTTATCAGCAGACAACATCTGTAA
>JACMRQ010000307.1 GCA_014376355.1 Arcicella sp.
GATTTTGCGGAGATTTGCTTAAAGAAAATTCCCCTTTTGCATCGGTTGAAGTACCATTTTTGGCATTTTCCCACCTTAAAGTTGCCCCAATTAAAGTTTCAGTTTTTCCATCAGCTTTCTTTTCAATTACAATTCCTCTGACCATTTCTGTTTGAGAGAATGCACATTTTGAAACAATTAATAGACTGAGTAACAGTAGTTTATGTAGTATTTTCAATTTCATGGTTTTATATTTTCAACAGTCTTCTTTACATCCATCATCAATTACCTCAAATTCCAGCGTTGCATGATGAATATTAACGTGTTCTAAATGGTGCTTAATATGTTGCTTCAATTTCGTAATATTCTGAAAATCAATTACTTGCTTTAGAACTATGTGAGCCGTTAAAGCATTTTCTGTCGTACTCATCGCCCATACATGAATGTGATGAACACTTGCTACTTCGGGCGATTCGAGAATTTCTTGGCGTACTTTTTCAAGGTCAATATCATTCGGAACGCCATCCATAGATAGTCTAAGCGTATCTTTCATCAGTGACCAAGTTCCCCAAATAATCACCAAAGCAACAATCAAACTCAACACTGGGTCAATCCAAATCCAGCCTGTAAAATGTATCAAAATCCCTCCCACAACTAATCCCAACGAAACTACTGCATCGGCAGCCAAGTGAGAAAAAGCACTTTTTACGTTCAAATCTGAATCTTTATCTCTGAAAAATTGAAATGCTGAAATACCATTTATCAATATCCCAACGCCCGAAACAATCGCAATCGTTAAACCTTGCTGTGGTTCTGGATTAAAGAATCTTAAAATTGCTTCATAACCAATTGCCCCGACCGAAATTAACAAAAGCAAGGCATTAAAAAGGGCTACTAAAATTGAGGCTTTTTTATAACCGAAAGTATATTTCTCAGTAGCTTTAACACTCGCCAATTTAAAGGCCAATAACGAAAGTCCTAAAGCCACTACGTCTGCAAAATTATGAGCCGCATCCGACAATAATGACAAGGAATTTATCCGAAATCCGACAACAATTTGAAAAATAACGTAGCTAAAATTAAGAATAATTCCAATGATAAAAGCCTTGTTTAAACTCGTAATTTTAGGGGCGTGGTGGTGATGATTGTGTTCCATTTTGCGATTAATAATTAAACGTTAAACCTGCCCCAAAGCCCATATCACTATCGTAATGACTTGATAATGAAAGATTTCTTGTCAGAATATATTTTCCTCCGACCATATATTCTTTGTCAGTATTAACCATAAAATTAAGTCTTAATCGTTTAGAAATTGGCAAATCTTTTCTTTCTAATTGCAAACGAACATTGCCATCCGTAAAAACCTCCGCTTGTGCCATAAGCAACATAGGCAAAGTATAATTGACCCCGACACTAAACACCGAACGTTGGTCTTTTGTATTACTTTGTCCAAACAGATTTTTCTCCTGACTATCAATTCCTAATTTCCGATAACGCCAATCAAAACCTACAAAAGGCATCAACCACTGCATTTTTCCGATGTATCGTCCAATATGTGTTTCAACTTCGTAACCATGCGAATCATGATAACCCAAACGCCACTCTGAACCAATGCTCCAACGAGTATTTGAAGCCATCAATTCTCCATCATTTCCATTGGTTTCAACGCCGTTCTCAGCCATTATATGAAACATTCTATCATCCGCAAAAAGCATTTTTTGAGCTAATTTTGGATTAGGTATTTCAGGATTTGGAGGTGAATTTTGGTATGAAAAAACCCTTCCCATACCCGCCATCATGTGATAGAGAATATGACAATGAAAAAACCAATCACCACTTTCTGTTGCAGCGAATTCTAAGGTATCCGTCTCCATTGGCATAATATCAATGATATTTTTCAGAGGCGAATAATCCCCTTGACCATTCAGAACCCTAAAATCATGACCATGCAAGTGCATAGGATGTCGCATCATTGAGCCATTATGAATAACCATTCGGACGATTTCACCCTTTTTTATCAGAATTTTATCACTTTCAGAAACAACCTTATTATCAATACTCCAAACATAGCGATTCATATTTCCTGATAATTCAAAGTGTAATTCCTTGAC
The DNA here is from genome assembly GCA_014376355.1 of Arcicella sp. GTDB lineage: Bacteria > Bacteroidota > Bacteroidia > Cytophagales > Spirosomataceae > Arcicella. The sequence continues at coordinate 2,091 of JACMRQ010000307.1, forward strand.
AGGGGAATTTTTAGGCAAATCCGTTTTGGTAGGTGATTTTAACATGGAATAATTTAGCGTAATAATATCTGAAATTTCATTACTGTTATACTGAGATTCATCCATTTTCATTCCTTTCATATCGTCCATTTTCATATCCTTCATGTCGTGACCTTTCATATTTTTCACGTCATGACCTTTCATATCAACCATTTTCATGTCCTTCATATCATGTTTCATTTCCCCCATTGAAGCTGTATCTTTATTAGAAGATGTTTTTTCAGTAACATCCCCTGTAATTTCTGGATACATCACTGTATTCATATCCATCTGATTTAGGCTCATGCTCATACCCATATCATCTAAATCTCCGTTCATTTTCATCATGCCATTCATCATTTTCATACCCTCAAAATACTTCAATTTGGGTAATGGTTTGGCTTTTATCTTTTTCCCTGCTCCCAAAAATAGGGAAGTAGATTTCGTTCTGTCCTCTGAAGTTACCAAAAATTCATAGCTTCCATTTTTGGGAATTGTAAGAATCACATCATACGTTTCTGAAACGGCAATAATTAATCTATCCACTTCAACTGGTTCAACATCATTTCCATCGCTGGCAATCACCGTGATTTTTCCCCCTGCATAAGTTAGCCAAAAATAGGTTGATGCTCCTCCATTTGAAATTCTTAAACGAACTTTATCACCCGCTTTAAATTGTGATAATTGACTCTCGTTTTTTCCATTAATCAGAAATTTCTCATAATACACGTCGCTCACATCCATCGCATTCATTCGTTTCCATTCATTAGACAATTTGGTTTTGAAATAACCCTGTCTAATGGCTTCCGAATAACTTTGAGTTGTGCCTTTTCTAATGGCAAACCAATCAGTAGCATTGTGCAACATTCGATGAATGTTGTTAGGATTTATATCTGACCATTCGCTCAAAATAACAGGAATTGTCGGAATCGCTAACTCATTTTTTTTGTTCAAAATCATTGAACCATACATTCCAATTTGTTCCTGAAAACCAGTGTGACTATGATACCAATGAGTTCCATGTTGAACAATTGGAAATCTATATAAATGCGTTGTATGTGGTTTAATGGGCATTTGTGTTAGGTTCGGCACACCATCATACTGGTTCGGTAATATCAATCCGTGCCAATGCAAAGACGTTTCTTCATTCAATTCATTGTGCACATAAATTTCAGCCGTATCACCTTCCGTGAACGTGAGCGTAGGCATTGGAATTTGTCCATTTACAGCAATTGCTCTTTTAGTTTTATTACCTAAATTTACCATCGTATCTCTCACATACAAATCATAATGTACCACTTTTGGAACGCCCCCACCTACCTTATTTTTAGGTAATTGTACAGCATTTTTTATTTCTTTCGTTACTGGCATTTGCATTTGATGATGCTCGTGTTGGGCAATAATGTTTTCACTTATTAGTAGAAATAAAATAAGATTAATAATTTTCATAATATTTAGAAATTGTGTTGTTCTTAGTACCCTATTTTATTTCATCTTAGTAGAATCTCCCGTAGTTTGCGCAACCTCCGTTAATTCCATACTACACTCAGAACATTTATCTCCCTTTTTACCCATAATTTCTGGGTGCATTGAACAAGCATAAGTTAAGGCAGTATCACTACTTGCAGTCGTTGTTTCAACAGTTTTTACTTCATTAGTTTTTGAAGTACCGCCACAAGAGCTAAATAAGAAAGCCATTATTAGACTCAAAAGGAGAACATTTTTCATTTATTTGATTTTTAATTTGGTAAATATTCCAATTTAATACAGGAATATTTACCGTAAATTTTATTCTGACGCTTAATAAAACTACATTTTACAAGCCTCAGTACACTTTTTACAACTTTCCGCACAGGCTTTGCAACAATCCATATCATGTTTTGAACATTCTGCACCACAGGCTTCACAACTTTTCACGCAAATTGCACAAATAGCTTCCGCAAATTGTGAATCTCTGGCACAAAGCCTTGCACATAAAGCACAAATATCCGCACAGTCACGACAAAGTTTAACACATTCCTTATTTTCTTCCATGTCAATACACATCGAAGCACACTTTTCACATTCAACCATACAAGCTAAACACGCATCCATACAATTCTGATAATTTTTCATTTTTGAGGATTTAATTATAGAAAAATTTCTACAAAGCAATCTATGAAATAAGCACCTTCATGGTATTATATAATTTAGATAAAGAGTTACAATATTGCTACATTTATCTAAGAATCAATTACTTGCAATTATCTAATTTATAATTTAATTACAATTCCATTTGGTTTTTCACCAACTTTAATATCCTTTATTTTTTCATGTTTCATCACATCAATCACCGAAACTGAAGCAGCTTCTTGGTTAGTAATGTAGGCTGTCATGCCCTTAAACGCAATTGCATGAGCACCATCGGCAGTTAGTAAAGCACCACCTTTAACAAATTTCCCATTACTATCTTGTTTCCACCAATGCACTCTCCCCGCCATTGGGTCTGTTACCCAAAGTTCTTTCATTTCACCATTGAAAGCTGCATAACCTGGCATGAAACCCAGCATTACAGTTTCAACGACTTTCAAAGTTTTTACGTTAATAATAGAAATCGTTTGTCCATCTTCATTATCTACATACATCCGATTATCTGAACCCATCCAAGCACCTACAGGATTTTTACCAACTGGAATTGTAGCTATGTTTGTTTTAGTTACTGGGTTAATAACAGAAATTGAATTATCCATACCATTTGCCACAAAAACTAAAGAACCATCACTTGAAAACGTAACTTCGGCTGGTTCTTTTCCTACTAAAATTGTATTCTTGAGGCTATAAGTATTTGCATCAAATACTAAAACTGAACCTTTTTCATCAATTTGAGATGTCCAAATTTCTGTACCGTCAGGCGAATAAATCGCATTATGGTTCATTAAAGGTACTGAGATGAGTTTTATATTTACTCCCTTCACAGCATCCATAATTACTACTTTAGCAGTTCCTCCATGCGTAACAATTCCATGTCCTCCACTTAAATCGATTCCTGGTGCCGCAATAGCAATTTGGTTTTTAGCAGGATTCAAATAAACATGGTGAGGATATTGTAGAAATTTCCCGCCTCCATTATGAGTCATACCACTCACATCATCTGTAAGTTGAATTAAATTAGCAACTTCATTGGTATTCAGATTAATTATCGAAAGTGTGCTACTCGTTCCATTTACAACATAAGCCGCTGGATAATTGATAGATAATACTGGTTGGGCATTGTCTATTTTTGTGCATGAAGCAATAAATAAGCCAATGGCTACCATCAATATTTGAGTTCCTTTTTTCATTTTTTTACTATTTTAGAGTCTCCGTAACTTTTCCACACGTAAGCATCGCTTTTCCGTAATAAGGGTTTTTCACAGCGGCATTATCACTCAACCAATATGCCTTTTTCATAGGGCAGTATTGCTGATAAACAGGGCTAATATTGGTTTTTAAGCCTTTTACTAAAGCAAAAATATTGTTCGATAAATCGTTAAAGTAGTCTCTTTGACGTTTCACCTCTATAGTTTCGTTAATATGTTCTGCATCAAATTTTATCTTGTCCGACAAACCCATAAAAATTTCATGTTGTTCTTCGGTCATTTTTGCCATTGGCACAACAGCAAGTGTTTTTACTAATTCTCCAGCCCGAGCATTTGCCGTTTTCCCATCATCAGCAATGAGCGCATTTTTCACGGCATAATAACTTACCAACATTTTATTCACACTCGTTTGAACTTCCGAATCTAAACTTAATTTAACAGATGTTTCCATCTTCATATCGTGTCCTACCTGTGAATTAGGAGTTTTTGTTTGAGCGAATACGCCGAAAGAAAGGCTCAACATGAAGCCTAAGAAAATTGATTTTTTCATTTTATGTATTTTGATTGTAAAGGAAGTATTTACTGCAAAAACTGTATCATTTTTGAGTAATTAAAATAAGAAAAGACGTACGGAAGTGAATCATCGATAATAATTTATCGAGTAATTACTCAGAAAAAAAGTAATTTCAGATTAAGAAAGATTGGATAAAAACGAGACGGTCTCTTCCCGATAATGGAGGAGCAGCATTAGAATAATGAAGGGTATTAAAAGAAATATTTTCGCTTGTGTCTGCGTATGAAATAGTGGATACAGACGTATTGACCCACGCAAGCGAAGGATTTTTAAAATCAATTTTGACACCCTGAGAGGCATTTGGACTGATCTTGTACAGAGAAACTTGGTCAGAACAACATTTTGCTCTTTTTAGAATTAACTTCTTTGAGTTTTCTATTGCTTGTTTTCTAAGCGAACAACAAGATTTTTTCGGGGTAGATAATGAATAAGTTGTTGACCCTTTTATTTTGCAAAAATGTTCATACATCGCAAATCCTGTGCTTGCAAAAAGCACTTGGAAAGCCATAAAAAGGCAAAATATGCGAGTCAAAGTTTTATTCATTAATTTGCAAATATACTTTTTAAACGTTTTGGTTTTTCAATTTAGTTCATTTTGTGTAAAAAATATTTAATCCATACATCAAAAAGGCTTGGTTATAATAGGAAAACGATACTTCGTGTAGAAAACGATTGCAAATTTTCCAAATACTCACACCTTTGACATACAATGTTGAAGCGAATAAATATAGAACTCATTTTTTGGATTGGCGGACTTACTTGGTTAGCCTTTATGAATTCTTGGGAAACACATTTTTCTTTGTGTCCAATAAAAAATTTAGGCTTTTCATTTTGCCCAGGTTGTGGATTAGGACATTCAATATCGTTCCTTTTTCACGGTCAAGTTAAGGAATCTTTTCATTATCATCCGCTTGGAATATTTGCTTTAGTGGTGATTTTAACAAGAATATTTCGTTTAATACGTAACTAAAAATTAACTAATAAAGCCATGAACTCAACTGTAATGATGATGTTATCGAATCTTGAAATCCAAGAATCAATGTTTATTCAAAATTTAATTAAAGATATGGACGAAGAAAAACAAAAAAACTTCGCCATGATATATCAAAATAGAAGACGAGATACGACCCTAATTTTAGTAACTACCATCATTGGATTCTTTGGTTTTGCTGGTATTCAACGTTTTTTGACCGACCAAATTGGGATGGGAATTCTTTATTTTTTTACGGGTGGGCTATGCTTTATAGGTACAATTGTGGATTTGGTAAATCATAAAAGTTTGGCTTTTGAATATAATCAAAAAGTGGCTTTTGAGACTTTGGAAGTAATGAAAGGTTGGAGAAATTAAAATTGAACCTATCGGGATAGTTTTTTCAAAAACTTATTGTAAATTTCCTTGATTTTTGAGTAGAATTCAAAGAGTATGTCTTCTGATAACGAATAGAAATTTAAAAAATGGAAAAACCAATCTCACGCCGAAACGCCCTTCAAGGTTTCGGTTTAGCATCGGCAACTTTGCTTACAAGTTCACTCAGCAACCGCATTAAAGCGGCTGATAATCAGATAGGTACGGCTTTGAAGGGACGTATAAACCACTCCGCTTGCCGTTGGTGTTACAGTGCAATTCCTTTTGAGGATTTGTGTAAAGCTGCTAAAGAAATTGGAATGCAGTCGCTGGAACTGACGGGACCAGCCGAATGGGAAATCTTGAAAAAATATGATCTTACCTCAGCAATGGGTTGGGGGGATTATCCAAAAGGAATGGGGTTAACCAATTTCTTTAATAAAGTGCAAAACCACGACCAATTAGTAGCTTTTTACGAAGATTTAATTCCGAAAGCAGCTAATGCAGGGGTTAAGAATGTGATATGTTTTTCAGGAAATCGTGATGGACTTTCTGATGACCAAGGGTTAATTAATTGTAAGAAAGGACTTCAACGCATTATGAAAACTGCAGAGAAACACAACGTTACTGTTTCAATGGAGTTATTAAATTCAAAAGTGAATCATAAAGACTATCAATGTGACCACACCGAGTGGGGTTCAGTATTGTGTGAGATGGTGGGTTCGGATAAATTCAAATTGTTGTATGATATTTACCACATGCAAATCATGGAAGGGGACGTAATTGCAACAATTAAAAAAAATCATCAATACATTTCTCATTATCATACAGGAGGTGTTCCTGGTCGTAATGAAATTGACGATACGCAAGAATTATATTATCCAGCCATTATGAAAGCAATTTTAGATACGGGTTATAAAGGTTTTGTAGGACAAGAGTTCATTCCTGCTAAACCAGACAAAATTGCATCTTTAAAACAAGGAATTTTAATTTGTGATATTTAAACAAGTTTTAATCAAAAATGCCGATTGGGAATTGATAATTCTCAATCGGCATTTTTGATTAATGAAAATAGCCTATTGTTTAAGCGTTATTACTTTCCTTGTTCGATCGAAACCGTCGGTTGTAATTTTTACAATATAAGTATTCCCATGATAATTAGGGAGTTGAATCTTTTTCAAGGTATTAAATTTATCAACTTTATATTCTGAAATGATTTGTCCGTAAAGGTCATAAATGACAATATTTGCTCCAATTAAATCTTCAATTACCTCTACATTTATCTCCCCATTCGAGCTTGGATTCGGGAAAACACTAAATCCATTAAACGTCAAGTCTTGCACATATTTAATCGCATTAGAAGTATTTGAGTAACAGACTAATTTACCTCCCGCAATTGCTAATCCTGTATAAAAAATACTTGCTTGAACTTTATAATCACCATCTTGCTTAGCTTTAATAATCTTGGTAGTTAATTCTGGCTTAATCACGTCATTTAATCGCCAAACATATCCATTTTCGTCGCCAACTCCTTGAGCATCAAGCGTAAATGTTCCAATTTGTTTAATCACTGTTGGGGTCGGATTGGGTCGAGAATCCACCGAAATAATGGAAGAAGCCAAAGAAATACACCCTTTATCATCCTGAATTTTTGCAAAATAATTCCCTGTTTTGGTCGCAAAAATGGAGCTCAAATCATCTCCTTTTCCAACTGAATCTATTGTACTTCGCCACCAGTATGCTTGAAATGGACTTGATGAAACAATCCTTACTCTGGAACCTTCACAAAAGGTAGTTTCACCATTTGCTGTTAGTTTTGGTGCTATTGGTAATGCATTCACCCGTACTTGAACCGCTTGCGATGGCTTAGACAAACAGCCAAAACCATTGACGGCTTGTACAATTACATTTCCTGCCACATTAGTAGTAATATTTGCAGTAATTGCTCCTGTACTCCATTTATAAGTTACTCCATTCGCTCCAATGGCACTTAATGTAACATTTTTATCTGCACAAAAAGGAATTGCACCACGAACTGTAATCGTAGGCGAGGCTGGCAAAGGATTAACTATTGTTAAGATGGTATCTGAAACATCGGTGGCTTTACAACCATTTGAATCTGTAATGGCTACTGAAATACTATTAGCTTTCTTCCAAGAAAATGTGCGTGATATAGATTCTAAAACAGTTTGACCATCGACCATCCAACGATACAAATTTTTATTTCCATTAACAGTTGTGCTTGGAAGGCTTGATTGAACAATTGTACTATCCTCCTCACAAAACATTTTTGACCTTAATACAGAAATGCTTGGTTTTGTTGGCAATGGACTAACATTTACTTTCAATGGATCTGAATTCTCGGCAAAACATCCAAAAACATCTCTGAGTCTAACTGAGTAAGTTCCCGATGTATCTACAGAAAACGTTTTTAAGGTTGTTACTTCTCGTTTAGTTTTTTCATCTCTCCAACTATAACGATTAATATTTCCGTTTGAAAAAAGAGCATCGAGTGTTACTTTCCCTCCTTTACAAACCGTTGCGGAAATGGGAAATGGATTAATAACTCCTTTCAATGGAGCATTACGCACTGTGATTACAACATTTTGTGAAGTATCCGACAAACAACTTCTATTACTGATTGTACGAACATAAAATTTACCTATTTTTCCGAGTGGTGTAGCATTAAAATATTTACCTGTGGTGTCAATAAGCACTGATTTTTTATTACTAAATTCTGAATTATCTTTTGTATTTATCCATTTATAAACACCATTAGGCGAATCTGTTGAAGTTAGATTTACCGTTGAATCAGGACAGAAAGTAATCGGACTGCTTACAATAATATTAGGAGTTGTGGGCAGAGGATATACTGTAATGATTATTTCATCTGATTTTTCTTTTGATTTACAAAAATTATTAACAGAACTATTTGAAAAAGCCGATATAGCTCTTACTCTAATTTTAATAATTTCGTCTTGAGTCATTTTAGAAGAACCTGCGACATCAATTTGATTACCCGTTCTATTTTTATAATCCCATTCAAAATTAGCTCCAGAAGTTATTGAAGAAGCTTTAAGAGAAGTAAAATCTCTATAGCAAAATTCGTTTTTATTTGAATTAACATTCGTAATCGTTGGCTTGGCAGGCAATGGGTTTATCGTCAGAACGAGAGTAAGCGATGGCAAAGATGTGCATAAATTTGCATCCGTATATGTCAGATTATAATTTCCGCCATTTCTTACAGTAATGCTTTTTGTTGTGTTGCCAGTATTCCATAAATAATTACCTGTTCCTTTATTATTAGAACTTATGATAATCGTGTCGGATTCACAGATAGCATCAGATGTTCCTTTGTCAATAATTGGTTTAACTGGCAATAAATTAGCAGTCACCAAAAATGAATTAGATGAAGCAGAAAAACAACCATTGGCATCTTTGGTTTTAACGGTAAAAGTATTTGTACTACGCACCGTAATTCCGTCTGTATTGGTAGTTGTGGTATCTGTTCCTGACGTTCTGCTCCAAATTTTCACATCGGAAGTTATGCCACGATTATAATTTAATATGACACTTCCACCTTCACAAAAAACTATTTTATCATTTGCGGTAATGGTTGGTTTGGGAGGTAAAATTGGGAATAATTGCAAGGTAACACCAACCTGAGAATCATCAGAAACACAACCAACTGCATTTGTTAAAAATACAGTATAAACATAAGTTCCTCCCAAGGTAACATCTGTACCTACAACATTGAGTGAATTTGTGGTTGAACTCGCTACGGCAACTCCGCTACGTTTCCATATATAGCTTGTTCCTCCGCTTGTTGCAGTTAAAGTTTTTGAATCTGTACTACAAATAATATTTGGTGTAAAAGTAGCGGGCGTAATTATTGGAGTTACTGGTTTTGGTGATACTTTCAGAGCGAAAGGTGCTGATTCTGATGATGTACATCCCGATGAATTTTGAGTGGCGACGGTGTAATTATAGGTATCTCCAACTGTTACGTCATTGCCCGTTACTAATATTGAATTCGTTGAACCTGCAATTATTACACCCGCACGTTTCCAAATATAAGTAGTTCCGCCAGAAGTAGCCGTTAATGTTTGTGTAGAAGTACCACAAATTGGTGTTGTAATGGCTGGTGTCGTAATAGAAGGGGCTGCCGTAGCTGGTGATAAAGTTAATGAAACACCAGTTGAAACATCGGAAACACAGCCAACAGAATTAATCAAAGCGGCTGTAAAAAGAAATGTTCCAGTTGCATCATTTCCACTAACTATTAAAGTATTGCTTGTAGCGGATAAAATTGTACTTCCACGTCTCCAAACATACGAACTTCCACCACCACTTGCGGTAAGTGTTTGCGTTGATGCACCACAAAGTGTGTTGTTACCATCAGCAGCAGTAATTGTTGGGGTAGAAGGTTTTGGTGATATTTTTAAGGCCACGGGAGCAGAGTCATCTGAAACACAACCCGATGAATTCTGTGAAGAAACTGTATAATTATAAGTTCCTTCTGTTGAGACATCCGTACCTGTTACGACCAATGAATTAGTCGTGCTTCCTAATGTAACGCCATCACGTTTCCACACATAAACAGCACTTCCTATATTTGATGCGGTTAAAGTTTGCGTTGATGAACCACAAATCGGTGTTGAAAGCGTTGATGGAGAAATAACTGGAGCAACAGGTTTTGATAATATTGTGATGGCAACGGCATTACTGATTGCTGTGCAATTGGTTGTTGTGTTTGAAGTTGTTACTGAATAATTATAGGTTCCAGCAGCTACTGAATTACCTAAAACACTCAATGAATTTGTCGTAACTACAGGAGAAAGTGCCACACCATTACGATTCCAAGAATAATTGGAAACTGTACTTGAGGTTAAAGTTTGTGAAGAAGAGGCAACACCACAAAGAGGCGTTGAAACGGTTGAAGGTGTAACTATGGAAGGAGTTGGTACAATACCTGTGGATACGGTAAATGGACCTACCGTAGTTGCAAATCCACCTTTAATGTAGGTTACTGAGTATGAACCACTTGGCTGAGTAGTAGTTGAAGTTGTAGCAACTATCACATTTGTTGTCGCATTTTTCCAAATATAAGACGTAATTCCTGCATTCGAAGTAAGTGCCAGAGTAGCACTACCAGTACCCGTACAAGTATAGCTCGCAATTGTAATACTTTGCGACCATGAGAACTGCGTAGTCAATAAAGCTGTGCAAATAACCAGAAGTAGTTTTCTTGAGATATTCATAATTTAGAAATGTGCTAAACTTATTTGGTGAGATTACATTCGTTATTCTTAAAATCGGATTTATTATTACTCACCCAAAAAGACAAAGCATTGCTTTGTCTTTTTGGGTGAGTATGTTCAATGTTAACCTATATTTCATTCTCCACAATTTCAGGAACAACAGTTGGCTGTGCATCCTGTAATGTTTTCCATAGTAAATCTTTCAATTCAATCAGACCTTGTTGTAGGATTGAAGAGATAAAAATATGTGGCAAACCTTCGGGAATTTCGGATAAAATACGTTTGTGGTCTTCATCAGATTGTACTAAATCCATTTTTGAAATACACAAAATACGTTCTTTGTCTAATAGCGAAGGATTATATAATTTTAATTCATTTAACAAAATTGCATATTCTTCTTGAATATTTTCAGCGTTTGAAGGCACTAAAAATAACAAAATAGAATTCCTTTCAATGTGGCGTAAAAATCTGGTTCCTAATCCCTTACCTTCAGCTGCTCCTTCAATAATTCCAGGAATATCCGCCATAATAAATGACTTAAATCCACGATAGGAAACGACTCCTAAATTTGGAACAAGCGTCGTGAAAGGATAGTCAGCAATTTCGGGTTTTGCAGCGGATAACACCGATAACAGCGTTGATTTCCCTGCATTTGGGAAACCCACTAATCCCACATCAGCCAATACTTTCAACTCCAAAATCACCCATAAATCCTCACCCATTTCACCAGGTTGAGCATAATGAGGTGATTGGTTGGTGGCAGATCTAAAATTATAATTACCCAAACCTCCACGTCCACCGTTTAATAAAATTACTTCCTCATCTTGCTTAGTTATTTCTGCAATAATTTCACCAGTTTCAGTGTTTCTTACAATTGTTCCCAAAGGCACTTCGATGATAGCATCTTCGCCTTGAAGCCCTGACCGTCTTTGTCCTTCGCCACCTTTACCATCTTTAGCAAAAATATGTTTTTTATATTTTAAATGCAATAGCGTCCAATGCTGTGTATTTCCTTTCAGAATCACATGACCACCACGCCCACCGTCTCCACCGTCTGGTCCACCTTTTGGCACGTGTTTTTCACGACGAAAATGGCTTGAACCACTTCCTCCATGCCCTGAACGGGTATTTATTTTAACGTAATCAATGAAATTTGAAGTCATATTTTGATGTTTGCAATGTTTGTAACTTGTGATTTAATGAGTTAAAATCACCCAATCACAAATCACTAAATCACAACTTAATTAAAGCGAATCTATCGCTGTGCAAACGTTGGTAAAAATTTCCTCAATATTACCAATTCCATTTACCTTCGTTACTTTGTTTTGGGCTTCGTAATAGGGTAAAACGTGAATGGTTTTTGAGAAATACTCGTCAATTCTTGTTAATAATTTATCTGCGCCATCATCCGCCCGTCCAGATACTTTCTGACGTTCAGCGATGCGAGTTTTGATTTCATCTTGAGTAACATCTAATTGAACAACACCATTTATTTGCTGTCCATTACTTTCTAAATAAACATCCAAAGCTTCTGCCTGAGCTACTGTGCGAGGAAAACCATCAAAAATAAAGCCTTTTGCTGCTGGGTTTTTCTTCACTTCTTCTTCCAACATATCAATTGTAATGGAGTCTGGCACTAACATTCCATCCGCTAAAATTTGTTTAACACGCTTACCAAGTTCAGTATCATTTGAAATATGCATACGGAACATATCGCCCGTTGAAATATGTATTAATTGATATTTTTCAATCAATTTTGCAGATTGCGTTCCTTTTCCTGCCCCTGGAGGGCCAAACAAGACCAGATTTAACATTCGTTTTATGATTATTTTATAAGAAAAATTATTGTTTTGTTCTAAGAATCACAAAGTTACAATAAGCATAGCAAAATTAATAGAGAATTTAGGTTTATGCTAAAAGGTATAAAAATTATGCAAGCATACTATTTTGTACTAAATTTACAAAAAATATAATGATAGATTGATAAATATGGAAGAACTCTTCGCAACTGATAAAACCCGTGATTTATTACCAAGAATTACATCATTTTTGGTAAAAGAAATTTACCCACTCGAAAATGCCGACAGTTTAACAGGTAAGTTTTCGAAAGTGGCAGAAATTCTCGACCAAAAACGTGGATTGGTTAAAAAATTAGGACTTTGGGGGTTGCAACATACCAAAGAAGAAGGCGGACATGGACTGACCCTTTGCGAGTTCGGGCAAGTATCGGAAGTATTGGCAACAACTCCATTTGGGCATTATACGTTTAATTGTCAAGCTCCCGACATCGGCAATATGGAATTAATTGGCAAATATGCTTCTCAAGCTATTAAAGACGAATATTTACACCCCTTAATTGAAGGAAAAATCCGTTCGTGTTTCTCCATGACTGAGCCAGATTATGCGGGTTCAAACCCTGTGAATATGGGAACAACGGCAGTACGTGAGGGCGATGAATACGTGATTAATGGCCGTAAATGGTTCACTTCATCGGCGGATGGAGCGGCTTTTGCGGTAGTCATGGCGGTAACAAATCCTGGGGCAGCACCCCACAAAAGAGCGAGTCAAATTATTGTTCCGACCAACACGAAAGGATTTAAAATTGAAAGAAATATCAGTATTATGGGTGATTCCTCCGACCATTGGGCAAGCCATGCGGAGGTAACTTACACGGATGTTCGAGTACCCCTGAGCAATTTAATTGCCGCCGAAGGAATGGGTTTTATATTGGCACAGGAGCGTTTAGGACCAGGCAGAATTCATCACTGTATGCGTTGGATTGGGATTGCTGAACGCTGTTTTGACCTTATGTGTAAGCGTGCCGCAACCCGTGATATGGGCGATGGCACAATGTTGGGCGAGAAACAAATCGTTCAATTTTGGATTGCTGAAAGTCGGGCAGAGATTGATGCCGCCCGTTTGATGGTATTGAGAACGGCAGATAATATTGATAAATTTGGCGCATCGGCAGTAAGAAATCAGATTTCAGAAATCAAGTTTTTCAGTGCCAAAATTATGCTTGATGTTATAGACAGAGCCATTCAAGTTCACGGAGCGTATGGCATTACGGATGATTTATTATTATCGTTTTGGTATCGCCACGAAAGAGGGGCCAGAATTTATGATGGAGCCGACGAAGTTCATAAATCAGCCTTAGCAAGGTCAATTTTGGCGGGTTATGGTTTGGAGACGAAGAAGAAAAGGGGTTAGGATGAGGTGGGGTTTAGTCGGTAGATAAATAAAACCCTCTTTAAAGTTTTAGGGCTTTTGAGAGGGTTTAAGTAAGCAATATTTTTTTAATATAATTGGCTTTCAGCCTGTAAATAATTGTAACTCGTAGAATAGGAGCGACAGACTAAATTTTACTTTACAATTCCTTTACATACTTCATAGGAATTTCTAATATTCCAATAGCCAACATAACTCTTGGAATATAATTAGTAAAATTTATTTCCAAAGAATCATCATTGTATACAAAATTGACATTATCCTCTGTTATATAATTTATGTAGTTTAACAACGATTCTTTTTGCTCATCATCACCATATTTTAGAATAGATTTTTTTAGAAATTTATTTAATTTATCAACCTTCACAATCTCTGAAAATTGTAAAATCCTTTCTGGATTAAATTTAAAGTTTAATGTATCTATGTTCGTATTTGGATGAACGCCTCCAAAGAATGTATCATAGAATATAGTTAAACTTAATCCATTTTTATCTAACTTTTTAATTGAATGAGATATTTGAAAATAGAAAAGGTGCTCCATATCCATAAAATATGAAAATTCATCATCATTTAACCAATTTCTTTGTTCACTAATAAATATTAAAGCTTTTTGTTGAATAAATGTGTTTACAAAATGAGCATCAAAGAAATTGTTATCGTGAAATAAAGGTAAATCACATGAATAATCAAAAGTTACATTATCACTAATTTTAAAATTTATGGAATGAGAAGTATAGTCGTTTATTTCTATTGCGTCAGAGGATAAGCTATTTAAATATTTTTGTCTTTGAATATTTAAAGAATCAAGTATTTCTTGTAATAAAAATTCATTTTCAATTTCTATCCATTGAAATTTGCTGAGAGAATCAGGGACTTCACATTTGTCAAGAAGAATAGGAATTATATAAATATCATCTACCAGTTTATTTTCTGAATATTCAACAGAATACTTAAACTCTTTTTGAACATAACCTCTTTTTTTTACAGAAGTTGAGGATAATAATAAAATTACGAATGTCGATTCTCTAAGTGCTTTCTTGATTTCATAATCCCAGTTTGAACCAACTTTCAGTTTCTTTTTATCAAGCCAAGGAGAAAATCCTTTTTGTAGTAAGAAATCATAAAGTTTTTCAGCAATTTCATAATCTTCTTTTGCATGACTAATGAATACATCTTTAAACATTATTTTTGATTTTATATTTTGACGGTTACTATTTTCAATCAGTAGCTCGCATCTTGCGAGTTAAGATTATTATCAGGCTTCCTGCTTAATGCAATTTACTCAGTTTCCGACCTCTTAAAATTAGCTTCAGTAATTCCTTTCTCCTCAACTACTTTATCAACTTCGTCAAGTAGTTGTTTACTCAGATGTTTAACCAAAACCTGTTTTATTTCTCGAATATCAGTTTCGGGAATGTTACGGTCAAACATTCTCAAAAGTCCAGTTTGGTCTTCATTTAGACCTGTATATTGAATATTTTAACTCATAATTTCGTCTCTTACTTTAATAAATTTAGGAGTTTTATTGAAAAATCAAAGAATAACATCGTTTACATAATCTCAATCCAACCCCGCCACTGCCGCCTTAAACTGCCGTCCTCTATCTTCATAATTCTTAAATAAATCAAAACTTGCACAGGCGGGAGAAAGCAAAACTACGTCTCCCTCCGTTCCTAAATCACAAGATAATTGTACCGCTTTTTGCATACTATCCACCGAATAAATCATGGGTACTTTCTTGCCAAAAAATTCCAATAATTTTGAATTATCCTTACCCATGCAAATCAAGGCTTTCACTTTTTGTACTACTAATTGCTCAATTTGGCGGTAATCGTTGCCCTTGTCAACGCCACCCATGATGAGAATAATTGAGTCATTATAACTTCCCAAAGCATAAAAAACAGAATCTACATTGGTTGCTTTTGAGTCGTTAATATATTGTACACCTTTCAATTCTCCGCAAGGTTCAAGCCGATGTTCAACGCTCTGAAAAGACTTTAATCCCGATGCAATTTGCTCATTATCAATCCCTAACGATTTGCAGGCCAAGACAGCACACATGGTATTGATAGCATTATGAGAACCTTTTATCGGTAATTCAGCCACAGCAAAATCAAAGGATTGTTGTTTATATTGAACGTGTAAGGTTTCATTTTGTAAGCTGCCCCCCTGTTCAACTTTTCCAAGTAAAGAAATGGGTAAACGATTAACGGTCAAATCAGTACGTTTTGATAATTCGCCCATTAATGCTTCACTTTCTTGGTAATAAATAAAGTCATCGGCAGAGGTCATATTTTGTAAAACCCTAAATTTTGATTCAATATAAGGCTGAAATTCGTAGTTATATCTGTCTAAATGGTCAGGAGTAATGTTCAGTAAAATTGCCACGTCTGCTTTGAAATTGAAGCAATTATCTAACTGAAAACTGCTGAGTTCCAACACAAAATAATCAAAGGTATTTTCAATTACTTGCTTGGCAAAGCTCTCACCAATGTTACCCGCAAGTCCAACATTTAAACCTGCATTTTTCAAAATATGATAGGTTAGTAGCGTTGTAGTAGTCTTTCCGTTGCTTCCAGTAATGGCAATAATCTTGGCTTTCGTATAGCGTGAGGCAAATTCAATTTCAGAAATTATAGGAATTCTGAGTGAGTGTAATTTTTTAATTAACTCAACTTTATCGGGAATTCCTGGACTTTTGATAATTTCGTGGGCATCCAAAATTTTTGCTTCGGTATGTTCGCCTTCTTCAAAAGGTATTCCATTTTGAGAAAGGTTTTTTTTATATTTATCCGATAATATTCCTTTGTCCGAAAGGAAAACATCAAAGCCCTTTGCTTTTGCCAATAATGCCGCTCCAACGCCACTTTCTCCCCCTCCTAAGATTACTATTTTTTTCATCGTTAATTTTTTGTTTTACGATGCAATATAAATAATAAGCGGTGAACTTGATATGGGTTATTGATTAATAGTTAGTAGCCATTAGGCAATTATCTGATTATTAGTATCATAAACACATAAAGCCCTTGCTACCAATCAGAGGTTTTGGCGGTTTTATTGAGGGAAAATTGTTTGATAATTTAGTTACTGGTAATTTAAAAATTAAAAATAATTGTCAAAAATTTTATATCCCTATTTACCGTTTAATAAATCCGTTTGCTATTAAATAGATCTATTTGCATATTTTTGAACGTCAAATTCAACCATTAAGAATTTTAGTACTACAAACTTTCTATTTTTATTTTAATCTACCATGCTACTTAAAAATCTACTCTATCGTTTTCACTTTCCATTTTTTGTTTTACTTACCTTATCATCTACAACTTTTGGGCAAGATAGTGAGCCGCTTATGGTATGTGAAGGAAAATCAATCATGTTGAATTCACCCGCAAAAGGCGATTTTTACCAATGGAAAGGACCAAATGGGTTTGAATCAAATGCTCCTTCAATTAATATTGATAATGCAAGTATTGCCATGGCTGGCACTTACATCTTGAATATTAAGACGAAAAAGGTTCCAATCATCCCTGAGTCTTATCCTCAAGAAAACCCTTCTCAACCTGAACAATACACAGAAAAAAATGTGGAATTTATTGTAAAAGTTAAGGCTTACTCAGAAGTATCTATCGTAGGAAATCCAACAGTTAATCAGGGGCAAACCTTGAAATTAACGGGCATTTCTGCCGAAAAACTAATGTGGACTTCTCCTAATAATGAGCAAACCTTTGACAACGTTCTTTCTATTCCCTATGCTTCTCCATCACAATCTGGGAAATACAGGTTGTCGTGGATTAGTGGGATTTGTACATTTTCAACGCACATAACTGTAACAATTATTCCTGACGATACAGTCAAAGAAGCTGATAACTCTACCTCAACATTTCCAACAAACTCAAATACTTCAACTCAATTTTCGCTTGTGGCTGGGGTTTATGGTGGAGGTCCAAAATGTCCAGGAACTACGGCTCAATTTTATTACATTTATTCTCCTACATCTGACTATACTGTCAGTTCAGTATCGTGGACGGGTCCAAACAATTTTTCAAGTAATCAGCAAGAACCTTCAATTCTAAATTTAAGTAATTCAAATTCAGGAAATTATACAATTACAGCAAATTATCAAAATCGAGCAACGGGTGTAACTGGTACGACAACGGCAGTTTATCGGTTAGTAATAAGTCTTCCAGTTGCTTCTGCTTTTGTAAGTAATGGTAGCACTAAATGTATTGGAAGTAATGCTCAATTAAATTCGTATTTATCACAATCCGCTAATAATGCCAGTTACTCATGGACGGGTCCTAATAATTTTACCAGTAACTTACAAAATCCCATTGTTTCAAATATCGTTGCAGCAAGTGCGGGTGTTTACACGGTCAATGTAACTTTTTCTGGTAATTGCAATGGTTCATCAAGTAATACGCTTTTATTATCAACGGGCAAACCTAATGCTTACGCTTATGTGAGTGGAAATAGTGTAAAATGTGAAGGGAGTAATGTTACTTTAAATTCGGGTTTGTCGCAAAGTGATTTAACCGCTTCGTATAGTTGGACTGGACCCAATAATTTTACAAGCAATTTACAAACACCACAGATAGCGAATATTTCTGCTATCAATAGTGGTACTTATTCCGTATCAATTATTTACTCGGGAGCTTGTAATGGAACGGAAACAGCCGTTGCACAATTAGGGATTGGACAACCTTCTGCGACTGCCTATATCAATAATGGAAATGTAAAATGTGCAGGAGCAAATGTTCAATTATTCTCTTATTTGAGTCAAAGTGATTTAACTTCAACCTATTCTTGGAGTGGTCCAAATGGCTTTAGCAGTACGCTAAATTCTCCTACAATCAATAATATTTCTGATAGTAATATTGGCGTTTATACCATGACGATTGCTTATAGTGGTGTTTGTAATGGTACTTCAACCACAACTACTCAATTAAGTATTGGTGTTCCAACTACCACAGTTTACAGTGGAAATATCTGTTCTGGTTCAAATTATACACTTGGTTATTCATTTTCACACCTCGACTTAACACAAAATTATTCTTGGACAGGTCCAAATAATTTTAGTAGTAATGTCAAAAATCCGATTATAAGTAATTTTTCAGCGAGCAATGTTGGCATTTACACGCTTGCCATTACGTATTCTGGAACATGTAATGGCGTTGCCACTTCCACGAATAAGTTATCTTTAAATACCCCTTCCATTAATGCTTTAGTGAGTACAACGAATAAGGCTTCTGCCAATTTTTGTTCGGGAGATGCCGTAACCCTGTATGTAAATTTAAATAACTTGAATGGAGCAACAACAACCTTTTCTTGGAGCGGTCCCGACAATTTTAATAGTACACTTCAGAATCCAAATTTATCCTTCACTAATGCCAAAATTGGGACTTATACTGTTACCGTTAATTACACAGGAGGACCATGTGAGAATTCTCGAAATGGCACGCTGACTGCTTCCATACAAATTGGAGGTGGGGCAAATGTTTCGATTTATGGCAGTTCAACCTTTTGTTCTGGAAGTACGGCACAACTAAATGCCTCATTATCAAATGTATCCACTGTAAGCTACAATTGGACGGGACCTAATGGATATAGTTCTTCGGGAGCAAGCCCAACTATCAGTAACTTTTCACAAAATAATACGGGCGTTTATACAGTAACAGCTTCTTATACAGGTGCTTGCAATGGTGCATTCAACGGTACAACCTCAACCACAAGTATTTTATATATTGGCTCACCTTATATTATTCAGGATAAAAGTTCAAACATTTTTTGTGCGGGAGCAACGGCAAATGCAACCATCACATTATCCCAAACTAATTTAATCCCTACTGCTTATAATTGGACTGGTCCAAATGGTTTTACCAGTACTCAACAAAACCTAAGCGTACCCAATTTTCAAGCAATTAATGTAGGAACGTATACAGGAAGTCTCACTTATACGGGTGGATGTTCAGGAACGGCTACCAGCATCACAACAATTAGTTTAAAAAGTGGACAAGCTGCAAGCCTTTTAGCTTACGTACAAGAAGGCGTTACTCGATGTTTGGGAAGTACGGTTAATTTAAAAAGTGCTTTACTATTTAATGTTTTGAGCAATGCGACTTATCAATGGCAAGGACCTAATGGTTTTACCAGTAATCTGCAAAATCCACAACTTACAAATGTCACTAATGCTAATTCGGGCATTTATAAAGTGAGTGCTAATTATACTGGCACAAATGACTGTGGTGCAGTTACGAGCAGTGCCGTTTCTACTATTAACCTTATTCTTGACCCAACCATACTTGCAACCGATGCCGTTGTTTGTGGAAGTACACCCATAACTTTCGCCAATGCTCCACGAGCTGAAAGTTCATCACAAAGTGAAATGTCTTATACCTATTCAGGAGGAACGGTGGGATATGATGGTTATAAAAAAAGTGGTACTGACCCAAGTATAACTATTAGTAGCAGTGAAACCATTAAAAAAGCAACCATTACTATTTATTGGGAAAAGAAAAGTGGTGGTATCGAAAATAGTTGTGGACAAGTAGATGGCGGGGGAGGTGCTTATTATGGAGAAATAAAATTCTCATTGAAAAGCCCCGATGGAACAACTATTATGTTAGTAAATTCTGGACAAATATATGGCTCAAATAACAAAGGGACTCTTTCCACTACTTTTGATGATGGTGGTTTAACCTTTTTATCGGGCGAACCTTTTTCTAAAACATATAAACCACAACAAGTTTTATCATCGCTTAATAATAAATCTATGAATGGAATTTGGACTCTTTTACCAGAAGATAGAGGTACTGGTGATCCTCTTTGTGTGAAAGCATTTACAATTAATTTTATTCCAAATCGGAACGAAACCGTAACTTGGTATGATGCTCAAACGGGCGGAAATAATTTAGCAACGGGCAATACTTATGTTCCATCTAACACAAATTCTGGTACTTATGTCTATTATGCAGAAGCTACTTTTAACACCTCAACTTGTTCAGGAGGCGTTCCAGCACGCAAACCAGTAAACGTAACCATTGTACCAACTGGAAGCACTATTTCTTTAAAATCAGGGAATTGGAATGAGATTTCTACTTGGAGTTGCGGCGTTATTCCAACTTCTTTATTAAGAACAACCGTACAATCAGGGCATATTGTGAGCGTACCGACAGGGATTGCTGGACAAGTTAAAACACTCAATTTGTTAGGTAATATTGATTTAAAAGCCAATGCTTCTATACAAACAAATCAGTAAATAAGGGTTACAAATTATAAAAAATGGCTGTCACAAATATAATTTTGTGACAGCCATTTTTTTATAATTTGTAATCAGTTGTACTACATTTCGTTCAAATTACTCTTATTTCTACTGTAAATAAAATAAACGGCTAAGCCAATTACCATCCAAACCAAAGCAAATTGCTGTGCTTTACTATCTAAAAGTGACATTAAAGCAACGTTGGTAATAATTCCTAAAGGAGCAACAATCATCAACATTGGTGTTTTGAAAGGACGCTCACGGTTGGGTTCACGTTGACGAAGAATCAAAACTGCCAAACAAACCATGGCAAAAGCAAATAATGTTCCAAAACTTGTCATATCACTTAAAACACCGATTGGGGTAAATGAGGCGACCAATGAAACAATTAAACCTACCAAAATAGTACTTTTCCAAGGTGTTTGAAAATTTGGATGAATTTGACGGAAAAATTTTGGCAATAAACCATCTTTCGCCATGCCTAAAAATACACGGGTTTGTCCTAACATCATTACTAACATTACAGAAACTAAACCAATAGTAGCTGCAGTAGTAATAATAAATACTGCCCAACGCTGTCCAACTTTATCAAACGCAAAAGCAACTGGAGCCTTTAATGCGTCGCCTGTAATGTCCTTATAATTTAACATTCCAGTTAAAACTAGTGATACTAAAATGTATAATACCGTACAAATTGCTAAAGATGCGATAATTGCAAATGGAATATCTTTCTTAGGATTAATTGCCTCTCCTGCTGAAGTGGAAACTACGTCAAAACCAATATAGGCAAAGAAAATAGCGGCAGCACCACTCAAAACACCTTTAACACCGTATGCTTCTTTAATTGAACCATCAGCGTGCGTTACCATTTCAGGTTCTGGAATAAATGGATGCCAGTTATCAACATTTATATAAAATACACCCACAACAATGATAAATAGAATAGCGGAGAGTTTAAGAATTACAATCAAATTATTTGTGTTTGTGGCTTCTTTAATACCTTTCACTAAAATCCAAGTAACGAGCCATGTAATCAAAAAAGCGGGCAAATTAAAAGAAAAAGCGGCTGGTTCTAAGTGATTATCAAGGGCATATTTAGGTGCTGTAAATGGGTCATTTGTCAGATAATAGGGCATGGTTATACCAAACAGATGCAGTAGCTTATTAAAATACCCTGACCAACTAACGGCGACTGTCATAGCTCCCATCGCATATTCGAGGATTAGTCCCCAACCAATTATCCAAGCAAATAATTCACCGATTGTTCCATACGCATACGCATACGCAGAGCCTTCTACGGGCAACATAGAGGCAAATTCAGAATAACATAATGCAGCAAAAACGCAACCAATACCAGCAACAACGAAGGATAATGCCAAAGCTGGACCTGCGTGATAGTGAGCGGCTGTACCTGTAAGTACGAAAATTCCCCCTCCAATAATTCCTCCAATTCCAATGGCGGTTAAACTCCATTTACCAAGAACTTTCTTTAATTGGTTATTTTTAATGTCAGCTTCGTAGGCTGCCATCGGCTTTTTACGCCAAATACTTTTTTCCATAAACTGTTTAGTTTTGTATAAATTAGAAGTGAATTTTAGATTATCACAATAAAAAATTGTGCATTAATTAGTTTGCAAATAATATTATAAGAGATACTGTTTCAAGATACTTAATATTTTTTTTAAATCAAAAAAAGAGGCAGGAGATTGAAATTTGAGGAATTTTACTTATCTCCCGTGTTCCAATTTTCTGCCTCTAAATTTCTATTTTTTAATTACTACGGGTTCTACTTGCTTAACAATTACAGGTTCTAATCCTTTTTTATTTCCTCCTCCAAAATCAATTACTAAAGGTGCCGCTACGAAAATTGACGAGTACGTTCCAATTAAACAACCGATGAACATGGCAAAAGAGAAGCCTCTCAATACGTCTCCACCGAAGAATAATAAAACAGTTACTACCAAAAATACCGTTGTGGCAGTCATTACAGTACGACTCATCGTGTGGTTAATTGATTGATTGATTGTTTTAATCATTAATTCTTTATTCGTCAAGTCTGGATCTGGCCCGATTTCCTCACGAATACGGTCAAATACTACTACCGTATCGTTGATTGAGTAACCAATTACTGTCAACACAGCCGCAATAAATACTTGATCTACCTCTAATTCAAAACCAAATAAACGAGTAATTGCAACCATCCCTAACACAATTAGCGTATCATGAATCAATGCTACAATACCGCCTAATGAATATTGCCATTTACGGAAACGGATTAAAATGTACACAAAAATTGCTACGAGTGCATAAAGAATTGACGTAAACGATTGTTTCAAAATATCATCAGCAATAGTTGCTCCAACTTTCGATTCTGATAGAATTACTGGCTTAGAATCTGCAAATTTTTGTAAGCCTTTTTCAACAGCAGCACGAACCTTTTGATTAGCCGCCGAACTTTCATCTTCTACTAAATAAGCAGTTGTGATTTTCAATTTATCAGGTCCATTGAACGTTTTTACTTCAACGCCTACTCCTTCAAAACTATTCGCTAAAGCATCTTTCACCGTTCCTGCATCAATATTTTTGTTCATTTCAACAACATACGAACGACCTCCTTTGAAATCCAATCCTAAATTAAATCCACCTTGCATGACTAATACAATCATACCTACTGCAATTAATCCCCAAGAGAAAAAGTAAGAATATTTACGTTTTCCAATAAAATCAAAGTTGAAGTTTTTGAAAAGGTCTTTTGAAATGAATGTCTCAAAAGTCATTTCTTTTTCTTTACCCGCTGCTATGGCTCTTTTTGCCATCCATTCAATTAAAATATGAGAGATGTAAACTGCCGCAAATACTGAAGTAACTAAGCCAATACAAAGGGTTACTCCGAAACCTTTCACCGAACCTGAACCGAAAATAATCAAGATGATACCAATAAGTATGGTTGAAATATTTCCATCAATAATCGCTGGAAGTGCTTTCTCGTATCCTAATTTAATGGCTTCCATTAATCCTTTCCCTTTATGTAATTCCTCACGAATACGTTCGTTTATTAGTACGTTCGCATCAACCGCCATACCTAAAGTAAGCACAATACCTGCAATACCTGGTAAAGTCAAAACCGACTGAATTTGTACTAATACGCCCGCAATGAAGAATATGTTGAACATAAGGGCGGCATTTGCCATCAAACCTGGTTTCCCATAATAGGCAACCATAAAAACAACCACTAAAATTAAACCTAATAGCATCGAAAGGTATCCTTGATTGATTGCCTCTTGACCCAAAGAAGGACCCACGAAAGCATCTTCAACGATACGAGTTGGGGCGGATAATTTACCTGATTTAATAACGTTAGCTAAATCTTTTGCTTGTTCAACCGTGAATGAACCAGAGATTGAAGAACGTCCACCTGCGATTTCTCCATTGATGTTTGGAGCAGAATAAACGTAGTCATCCAACACAATTGCAATACGTTTTCCAACGTTGGCGGCCGTCATATTTTTCCAAATTCTTGCTCCCACACCGTTCATTGCCATCGTAACTTCTGGGCGACCGTTTTGGTCAAAATCTTGCCCAGCATCTGTAATTGTTTCTCCGTCTAATTGTGCTTTTTGTCCTGCAACTTTTCTCAAAGCCTCAAATTGTACAATTTCATCACCGTTTGCAGCAGGAATTCCGATTGCTTCCCAATAAAATGAAATATTTGAAGGGAACATTAATCTCACTTCTGGACGACGTAATAATTCGTTCACACGGGCAGTGTCCTTACGATAAACACCCCAAGTTTTTCCTTGATTATCCAAAGGCAAAAACAATTTTGTCAAAGCCGAACCTGCTGTTGTATCTTTCTTAGCAGAATCTTTCTTCGTTGTTTTATTTAACCCTGATAATTGACCCGCTAAATCTCCTTTTTTAGTAGTATCAGAAACTGATGCAGTTTTAGCACCCGCTTTTTTCACTTTTTCTTCAGCAGCTAAATATTCCCCTAAAGCGTTCAAGCCAGGTCCCCACTCGCCAATTTCAGCTACTTCAATAAATTCTAATTTTGAAGCGGCTGACAATAATTTTCTTGCACGGTCTGGATTATCAACGCCTGGTAATTCAACTTGAATACGATTTGTTCCTGGCAAACGCTGAATGTTTGGATTAGCAACACCCAATTTATCAATACGAGTTTGAATGGTTTTATAAACTCTGTCAACGGCTCCATCAATTTCTTTATTGATTACCTTCTTTACCTGTGAATCAGTTGAAGAAAAGTTTAATTTCCCAACGTTCGTTGAGTTAGCGAAAATAGTCGCCAATTTCTGATTAGGAGCAATTTTAGCAAAAGCATCAAAGAATAATTCGTTGAAAGGCTTTGTTGAATTTACTTGTGCTTTGGTTGCTTCGGCAAGTGCTCTCTCAAAGTTCAAATCATTACTTTTCCCAGATAATGCACGCAAGATTTCTACTGGCGAAACCTCTAAAACGGCATGAAGACCACCTTCAAGGTCAAGACCTTTATGAAGGGCATAAGTTGTAACTTCTTGTAAAGTAAATCCTAAATAAACGGGTTGTTTCCACAAAGAATCAACGAAATGGATTTTTCTGGCAGGGTCATATTTGCCCGCAACAGTTGCATATTTGATGGCATCCTTACGAACGCTATCAGCTTTCCATGTAAAGGAAAGAAAAAATAAACATAAGGCTGAGATTACACTCGTCAGCCAAAGAACAGGACCTTTGTAACGCATAATAATTAATTGGAAAATTTGGTAATTTGAAATATTTATTAGTCAGTATAATAATGAACATTACCCTTGCGAGAACTAATACGTTTAAACCAGTAAGAAAACTATTAATTTCCAACTAAAAAGGTTCAAACGCAGACATTTAGTCCAGCAAGAAAACTATTAATTATTAGTTATCAATTGTTAATTGAATCAAGGGGCGTTGGTAACGATAAAATGCTCGAAAAGAATTTCGAGGAGAGGAAGTCGAAATGAAAGATTTTTAATGACTGAAGATTGTTTTTCAAACATTAAAAAGGAAAATACTTGGGGTGTAAAAATAAATGCTTGTGAAAAATCAATCGTCATAGAGGCGGATACCTGCATGACAGAAAGTTCTGAAATTGAATAATTATCAGACTTGCCGGTCTGTTTAGATTGTTCTGTTTTTACTTTCTTAACTTCCTGCTGGCGTAACTGAGTAGCTGAAAATGTTTTACCAAAAATAGTAAACATCATTATCAACGACATTAGAAAGACGCTAAACAAACGAGCTATGTGAGAGGACTTTTGCATTTTGAACAACAAAAGTAGCATCTTTTTTAGAGGTATACCAAATTCTACCCTAAAAAAATTTATAAAATTGCATTTACGTAATTGAAAATCAGGTTAAATACGGCATTATTCTAATTTTATTTTATCTATTTTTGAGAAAAAATTAAAAAGCCTACTATAAAATTATCCATAAAACCAATAATATTATGTATCAAAATAGACGAGATTTTGTAAAAAACACTTCCATAATTGCAGGAAGTTTATTAGCGGCTCCGTTTTTGTCGGAGGCGTCAATGTTTAATAATAGTAATGACGATACCATCAAAATTGCACTTATTGGTTGTGGTGGACGTGGGACAGGTGCTATCGTTCAAGCACTTAGCACCAAGCAAAACGTGAAATTAGTAGCAATGGCTGATGCTTTTCAAGACCGCTTGGATTCGTGTTACAAAGAAATTACAAGTGATGAACAGGCACATTTGAAAGCTAAAATTGATGTTTCTCCAGAACATAAATTCACAGGTTTTGATGGTTACCAGAAAGCAATGGCATTGGCTGATGTAGTAATTCTGACAACGCCTCCTGGTTTTCGGCCGATGCACTTTGAAGCGGCTGTGAATGCAGGCAAGCATATTTTTATGGAAAAACCATGTGCCACTGACCCCGCAGGTGTACAGCGTGTATTAGCGGCAGCACAAATTGCAAAAGCCAAGAAACTGAATGTGGTGGTGGGACTACAAAGACATTATCAGACCTCATACCGTGAATTGATGAAACGCCTTCAAGATGGAATGGTGGGTGACATTGTGTCGGCTTCGGCTTGGTGGAATAATGATGGTGTTTGGACAAGACCTCGAACTGCTGGACAAACGGAGATGGAATATCAAATGCGAAATTGGTATTATTTCAACTGGATTTGTGGCGACCATATTAATGAACAACATATCCATAATATTGACGTAATTAACTGGGCAAAAGGTGGTTATCCTGTGAAAGCTCGTGGTACTGGCGGACGGGAAACTCGTGTAGGAAAGGATACAGGCGAAATTTTTGACCATCATATTGTAGAGTTTGAATATGCCGATGGTACTATTTTAAATTCACAATGTCGTCATCAGAAAGGCACTTGGGCGAAAGTTGACGAAATGGTAATTGGCACGAAAGGAAAGATTATGTTTGATGCTGCAAAAATCACAGATTATAAAGGAAAACCTTTGTATTCTTTTGATAAAAAATTAGATAATCAGCCGTATCAATCAGAACATGATGAATTATTTGCGGCTATTGCCAAAGGTGAATACAAATTTGCGGATGCAGAAAATGGTGCAAAATCAACGATGACTTCTATTTTGGGCAGAATGGCAACCTATTCTGGACAAGTTATTGATTGGGATAAAGCCATTAATTCAGGTATCAGCATTGCTCCGAAAACCTTTGCTTGGGATGCCGATATGCCTTTAAAACCAGATGCAAACGGGAATTATCCTGTGGCAATCCCTGGAAAAACAAAGTATTTTGGTTGAGATTTTAATGAAGTTTGTAGGGGCGAATAGCATTCGCCCACGCA
>JACMRQ010000308.1 GCA_014376355.1 Arcicella sp.
AAAGGAATATACGTTACCACGTCATGGATTTGCCCGAGATAGAGAATTTATCGTGGAAAAATCAGAAGAAAATAGTATCACTTTTTTACTCACTCACGATGAAAATACGCTGAAAGTTTACCCGTTTAAATTTGAATTTCGACTAATCTATTCTTTGGAAAATAATTCGTTGAATGTTACTTATTCCGTAAAAAATGTCGGAGAAAATAAAATGTATTTTTCAGTTGGTGGACATCCTGCTTTTGCCGTTCCTTTGGCAGAGGATACGGCTTATGATGACTATTATTTGGAGTTCAATAAAACTGAAAATTTCAAGCGTTGGGGACTTACGGCTAATGGGTTAATTGAGACACAACCATTTGATTTTATGAAAGATACAAGCCAATTAAACTTAACAAAAGAACTATTTTACGAAGATGCAATTGTCTTCAAAAATCTTGAATCTACATCCGTTATTTTGAAATCTGATAAAGCAAACCGACAGTTAAAACTTGATTTTGAAGATTTTCCATACATCGGGATTTGGGCGGCAAAAGACGCTGATTTTGTTTGTATTGAGCCTTGGCGTGGTATTGCTGATTCAACAAATCATAACCAAGAATTAACTGAAAAAGAAGGAATTGAAGGTTTAGATAAAGGAGATATTTTTGAGAAAACTTGGCGAGTTACCGTTAGTTAAAACAAGGTATTTGAATTAAAACTCTTCTTAATCCCCATCATGTTGTATTTTTGCGGATGTACAATTAACCTAAAACAAAACCATTATCCATGAGCCAAAATCCAATCCGAAAACAGGATGCCTTAGATTATCATTCCAAAGGTCGCCCTGGCAAAATTGCTGTTATTTCTACCAAAGAAACTGAAACCCAGCGTGACCTTTCATTAGCTTATTCCCCTGGTGTTGCTGAACCTTGTTTAGAGATTGCTGCCAATCGTGAAAATGTCTATAAATACACGGCAAAAGGCAATTTAGTGGCAGTTATTTCAAATGGTACAGCCGTTTTAGGGTTGGGGAATATTGGTGCAGAAGCTTCGAAACCTGTTATGGAAGGCAAGGCAGTTTTGTTCAAAATTTTTGCGGATATTGATGTTTTTGATATTGAACTTAACACCGAAGACCCCGAAGAAATCATCAGAACAGTAAAGATTTTAGAACCCACTTTTGGGGGCGTAAATCTGGAAGATATTAAGTCGCCCGAGTGTTTTGAGATTGAAGAAAGGCTTCGAAAAGAACTTAATATTCCCATTATGCACGACGACCAACATGGCACTGCCATTATTTCGGGAGCGGCATTATTGAATGCTTTGGAAATTGTTGGCAAAAAAATTGAAGATTGTCGTTTTACTGTTTCGGGAGCAGGAGCAGCGGCTATTTCTTGTATGAAATTATATTTGGGTTTGGGAGCAAAAGTAGAGAATATTTTAATGTTCGATAAAGACGGATTAATCTCGAAATCCCGTACAGATTTGAATAAATATGTACAACCATTTGCTACTGAACGAACTGATATTAGTTCACTTACGGAAGCAATGGTTGGGGCTGATGTATTTCTGGGACTGTCGGTTGGAAATATCGTTAACCAAGAAATGGTGAAATCTATGGCGAAAGATGCCATTGTTTTTGCGATGGCAAATCCAACGCCCGAAATCTCTTATGAAGAAGCCGTTGCTGCCCGTGAAGATATTATCATGGCAACGGGTCGTTCAGATTTTCCGAATCAAGTCAATAATGTTTTAGGTTTCCCGTATATATTTAGAGGTGCTTTGGATGTACGAGCCACTGAGATTGATGAAAATATGAAAATGGCAGCAGCAAAAGCCTTGGCTGCCTTAGCTAAAAAGCCTGTTCCAGATATTGTAAACTTAGCCTACAATGAAAAAAATCTTACTTTCGGACGAACTTACATCATTCCAAAACCCGTTGATCCACGTCTAATTACTACCGTTGCTCCAGCCGTTGCTCGTGCTGCGATGGAATCAGGATTAGCTCAAAACCCTATTTTAGATTGGGAGGCTTACGAATTGGAATTAAGCAAAAGATTAGGTTTGGATAATCAATTGATGAAATATATTGTCAATCGTGCCAAGCGTTCACCAAAACGAGTCATTTTTGCTGATGCAGAGAATTTGAAAGTTTTAAAAGCCGTTCAACAGTCGAAAGACGAAGGTATTTGTACGCCTATTTTATTGGGAGACACAAAAAAAATTAAACAAATAATTGCCACTCACAATCTGTATTTGAACGATGTAGAAATCATTGATACTCGTTCTGCCGAAATGGTTGAACGTTTGAAAGAATACGGAGATTTGTTTTTCGAGAAACGTAAACGCAAAGGATATAATCAATACGAAGCTCACAAACAGATGCAAGTAAGAAGTTATTTTGGCTCAATGATGGTTGAAACGGGTGATGCAGATTGTGTGATTTCGGGTCTGACACGTAATTATCCAGATGCCATTCGTCCTGCTTTGCAGATAATTGGTCGTGAAGATGGTGTGAAAAAAGTATCGGGTATGTATATTCTTTTAACCAAAAAAGGCCCTGTGTTTTTTTCAGATACCACCGTTAATTTTAATCCAAGTGTTGAAGATATTGTTGAGATAACGGAACTTACTGCTAAGGCCGTCGAGCAATTTAATTTGAAACCAAGAATAGCTTTATTGACGTATTCTAACTTTGGAACTGCCGATGGCGAAGATGCTTTGAAGATGCGTGAAGCAACAGCAATTTTACAGAAAAAACACCCTGAAATGATTGTTGAGGGAGAAATGCAGGCACATTTAGCTTTCGATAATGAATTAGTTAAAGAAAATTATCCGTTTTCAAAATTGGTAGAAGAAGGAGCAAATACCTTGATTTTCCCTAATCTTTCGGCAGCAAATATTGCCTACAATTTATTGAAAGAAACTTCGGATATTGAATCGATTGGACCAATTTTATTAGGTTTGAAAAAACCAGTTTATGTTCTTCAATTAGGCTCGTCCGTTCGTGAGATTGTGAATATGGTAGCGATTGCAGTTGTGGAGGCACAGGGGAAATAGTAGTAGGTTCTTTTCAGATTGTAGTGGGTAGTAAAATAGTAAGAGAAAGTACCTTGTGATATTTTACTGCCCAGTATTAACATATTTATTCCAACAAATCCCCCAAAATAGCCAAATACTTTCCATACCATCTCGATTCCAAATCTTGATAACGATGATAATTTCCTTTTATAAAATTTCTTGCGATGGGTTTTAAACGATTCCATCGTTTTTCTGGCAAACTGCTTCGCACTTTATAGTGTTCAGAAATCGTTTGTAATGATTGAGAATATTGCTTTAATTCTGGATAATTGTTACAAAGGTAATTGAGAAGATTGTTGTAAAAAGTGCTTCTTTCAAGTAATGGAGCAATTTTTTGAGTACGTGGGCGTGAAAATCGGGAGGAAAATTCTACTTTTTCTGTAGTTCGCTGAATGATTCCTACCTGTTGATTAGCATGTTGTCTGTATAAAATTAAGGGTTCATTTAAAAGTCCAATTTGGTTATTCAATGCTCCCAGAATTCCAATCCAGCCATCATGAATAAAATCTGGATGAATATTGGTTGGAAAAGGTATTGCCTTTTTTGCAAAATTATGTCGCATAGCCAAAGTACAGCCAGTTACTCGATTGCCTTGTAATAATAAATCAAAAGCTTTTCCATTCTCCCAATCCGAAATTTGTTTTTCCCATAATCTGACTTTATCCCAAAGTGAAGATCCTAAATCATCAAGTTGTTCATTTACTATTCGTGCATTTGAACAAACAACCTCTTTGTCAGGGTTTTCTATTAAATATTTTACTAATTTTTCTATTTTCTGGGGCATCCAAAAATCATCTTGATCGCAAGGGAAGATGATATCTCCTGTACAAAGACCTATAGCATACTCGAAATTTTTGATAGTTTTTAGTGCAGGTTTATTTTGATATAATTTTATGGGTAATTTGGTCGAAAATTCTTGAATTATCTGAATCGTATTGTCAGTAGAGTTATCATCACAGATAATAATTTCATTTGCTATTAATGTCTGATTTTCAATACTTTGTAGTTGCTTTCTTAGAAATTTTCCGCCATTATTTGTGCAAAGAGCAATAGAAATTTTCGGAAATATTTTCATAATTATTAGGAGTTATTTTAGAGTATTTCTTATAAGTTAGAGGGTGTCTTAAAATGACCAAATTTAGTAATAAATGGTTTCCAAAAATCAAATTCATACCTTTCCCAAGCGTGGCAACCAAAGGGTAATTGTTGATTGTTTAAATCAAAACATAGTGAAGGTTCGGTTTCAAAAGAAAATGACATAGCTTCCTTTATAGTAGGTGTTTTGATATTTTTTTGATACCGATTTACTTCTACGCCCCAGAAAACATCTTCGTTCAATCTGAAATCATCGTGTTCTAAATAATAGGAAATTGCTTTTTTGTGTTGTTTAATAGCTGCTATAAATTTATCAACTTTTCTCAAAGAAAAACCTCCATTTCCTACGGCATTTGCTCGGATAATATCACGATATGCCACACCATTTTTATGTTTTAGTTTAAACCAAAGGGCTATTTTTTGTTTCAAATAAAACAACGTTCGATTGATTTCCTGAGTAGAAATCCACGGAGCTCCAATGTAATCATAGCCTTTTTTACACCAATTTAATAAATCGTCTTTGAATACAAACGAATCTAATTGATAAATTAGAATGTAATTATAATCAGTGAATAGTTGATAAAATTCAGCCGAAAGCATCATTCTATTATAAGAGTTTACACTTTCAAAATAATTATCGTCAAGACTTTTAACGCTGATATTAGTATATTTTTTTGTTAATACATCAACGTTTAATGACGATGGATTAAGAATACATATAGGATGATGTCCCAATATATCTATACACTGTTGAAGAGAAATTTTCTCAAGCTCAGACAAATTGGTCTGATAAACAGGAATCACTATACAAACCATTTTTTTCAAAACAATAAATTTAGTATGAAGATGTTTAAATTTTATTTTTTAGTTAATAAGGAAATCGGTTTGTTATCCGTTACACGATTAAATTTATAAGATGTGCAAACTTGTAATAAAGTATTAATCGATTCCCAAAGTTCCACTGCGGATGTTAAATTATTAAAGAAAGAAAACAAAAATGTAATTTAAAGAGTATCTTTAAAATCCTATTTTATCTCTCACGAACAGGTTCAA
The DNA here is from genome assembly GCA_014376355.1 of Arcicella sp. GTDB lineage: Bacteria > Bacteroidota > Bacteroidia > Cytophagales > Spirosomataceae > Arcicella. The sequence goes on from JACMRQ010000308.1 coordinate 5,212, forward strand.
ATTGTTGTAATCTCCTTCTATCAGTGACAATTTTAAACATCTTCTAAGAATTTATTTTAAAATCCGACATTAATTCTTTCCATTTCTCAGCTTGAATCAATATGTCAAACTCTTTTGCTCGATTTTTAGAAATATTGACATCTGTAAAAATCTCACCATTTTTCCATGCTAACATATTATCGACCATTTCATCACAATTAAAATTTTGAGCGATTTTACCCATTCCTTCTTTTATAAATTCACTTACTCCCCCTGACTGAAACGAAAAGATTGGTTTGCCAAGAAAAGCGGCTTCCAGCATTACTAATGGAAATGGGTCTTCACGGGATAATAATAAAAAGGCATTTGCCAAGGATAAATAATTATAGTAATCTTCCTTTTGACTGCCTAAAAGATGTATTTTGGTAGAGAAGTTGGGATTTTTGCATTTTTGTTCAACAAAATAACTTAAACCATTATCTATACTTTTGCCAAGCCAGATGAGGTGATGATTAGGGTTGTCTAATTTTTTGGCTATCTTTGGTAAAAAATCAAAACCTTTTCGAGCATCAGTGGTACCTGACATGACCCATATTGTATCCCCATCATGAATGCCTAATTGCTTCTTTAAAATTGTGCACCTGTCTGAATTTGAGATAACTTTTGAAGTATCAATTGTTTCATAAAGTAATCTTATATTTTTTCCACCAGCATCTTTAATAGATTGACAAACAACTTTGGCACAACCAATCAATAAATTAGAATCTTCAACAATCATTTTGAATTCATCTTTACCAAGAATCATAAAACTTTGTGGTAATTCATGAAAATGTGTTACGATTTTAACCCCAAGTTGTTTGGCTAAATAATATACTTCGGGCATGGTAATAGTATTAAAGTACCAAATGTCAGCTTTCTCAATTGCTTGTATTTTCTTTATAGCAGAATAGAAAGGGTTTTTAAAGAATCTAAAAATTATTCTATCTTTTAAGCTAAATTTTTTATTGACAAAATAAGAATTAACATCCGAAGGAAGTTCTTTTAATAATTCTCCATCAGAAAAACTGACAAGCGAAGCCTGAAATTGACTCCGGTCGAAATGATTGATAATATAAGCAATCATCATTTCTGAACCTGTCCTACCAGCTAATGGAGTGAAAAATAATATTTTAGTTTTTTTCATTGATACTTTTTATCGATGTTATCATCGGGAGAGATTTTATAAAAACCTTTTTGATTAAATACTGTTTTCAAAAAAAATTTTAAGAGAACTTTTGTTTTAAGAGCAAATATTTTTTGACTGTCTAATTGAAAAAATGGATTTCTAAAGTTGATAACATTTACTGTGATTTTCCAAAGAAAGAAACTAATAGACAAAGAGAGGTAGTGAAATATCAAAATCAGATAAGCAAGTAGTCCTTTTTCTTTCCTTATCCAAAGAAAATTGGACACTAACATTTGGGTGCCAAAACGGTTTATCCACGAAATTTTCGTACGCCGATAATCAGTCATATTTTCAAGGTGTATGAACTGGATATCATCAAAATAACATAGTTTCCCTGCCTTTCGTAGTCTCCCCGACCATTCATTATCCTCACCATACATAAAGAAATTTTCGTCTAATCCCCCAACTTTTTCAATTATTTCTTTACGTACAAACATGAAGGCTCCCACAAGCATATCTGTCTGATTGGGATTTTCATAAGTAGGTTCTGGAATCAATTTATGGATTAAATCATTGAAGAAACCAATCTGAGGAAAGATATAAAATGTTCTCCTAAAAATCGCTGAATTTCTGTAGTAATGCATTGGTGATTTATCAGAATTTAATTGTAAGCCACCAATACTTGCTACTGAAGAGTCATTTTCCATTTTCTGAAAACATTTTTTCAGAACATTATCAAAAAAGAGGGTATCCGCATTGAGTAAAAGTATGTACTTGCCATTAGCGATTTTGAAACCCGCATTATTAGCACGAGCAAAACCTGCATTATAACCAGTCTGTATAAAAATAATGTCTGGATGAGCTTTTTTAAGTAAACTTTCACCATCATCCTTAGAATCATTATCTACCAATATTACCTCAAAATCTATTTCCTTCGTATATTTTTTAATTGAATCAATACTCTCAATGGCTAATTGAGCAGAATGATAATTTATGATAACAACCGATACATCCATAAAGCAAAATTAATTAACAAACTTTCCTAAACAATATGCCTTCAATAATATCCTATGCTTAGTGTTTATTTCATTTTTTTTATTTCAACAAATTTTTGATGGCAGTTGCTGTTTTTTCAAATTCAAAACGTTTGTAAACATCTTGCATCATTTTAATAATCTGAGGATTACACAAATTGCCGATGCTTCCTTCGTGTGTATGATTGAGATTACGATTGGGCGAGTATGTACCCAACTTTATTTCATTTCCAATTATTTTGTAAGCCTCACGAAATGGAACACCTTGCAAAACTAATTCATTTACTCGTTCCACAGAAAACAGCATATCGTATTTATCATCCGCCAAAATATTCTCATTTACTTCGATATTGGATAACATGAAGTAAGTCATATCCAAACAATTGAGAATCTCATTAAATGCGGGCATTAAAATCTCTTTTAAAATCTGCATTTCACGGTGATAACCCGATGGCAGATTTCCCATAACCAATTGAATTTCATTGGGTAAACCTTTTAAACGATTGGTTTTTCCTCTTAATAATTCGGCAACGTCAGGGTTCTTTTTGTGGGGCATAATTGAACTTCCCGTAGTCATTTCATCAGGTAATTTGATGAAACCAAAGTTTTGAGAGTTATACAAACAAATGTCCATTGCTAATCTTGAAAGCGTAGAAGCTATTTGAGCAATGGCAGTTGTAGCGAACAATTCTGTTTTCCCACGAGACATTTGTGCATACACAACATTGTAGTGAAGTTCTTGAAAACCAAGGAGTTCTGTGGTCATGGTTCGGTTTAACGGGAACGATGAACCATAACCCGCACCTGATCCCAATGGATTTTTATTGGCAATTTTGTAGGCTGTTTGGAGCATTTCCATATCGTCCACGAGTGATTCGGCATAGGCTCCAAACCACAACCCAAAACTTGAGGGCATGGCAATTTGAAGGTGGGTATAACCTGGTAAAAGTACATCTCTAAACTTATCACTTAATGAAATAAGCAATTCAAAAAGATTATTACTTGCCTCTGCAACTTCCTGCAAACGTGAGCGAGTAAAAAGTTTTAAATCCACCAGAACTTGGTCATTGCGTGAACGACCTGAATGAATTTTTTTTCCTGATTCGCCTAATTTACGAGTCAAAAGTAATTCTACTTGTGAATGCACATCTTCAATTCCCTCTTCGATTTCAAAATTCCCTAATTCAATTTCTTGGTAAATATGTTGAAGTTCTACTTGGATTTCAGCCAATTCGGATGTTTCCAAAAGTCCAATACTCTCTAACATTCGGGTATGTGCCATCGACCCTAATACATCAAAAGGAGCGAGTATAATATCAAATTCGGGATCACGCCCAACGGTAAATTTCTCAATTTTTTCGTTCACCGAAACGTTATCTTTTTGCCAGAGTTTGCTCAATTTATTATTATTAAATTTTATTCAAATATAAATAATTCTACTATAAAATAACTTTTCCCAACATCTTAATATACAAATCAATTCCCTCCTCAATCTCTGAAAGATAAATAAATTCATCCGCTGAATGTGAGCGTTCGGAATGTCCAGGACCCATTTTTAAAGATTGGCAATTAAGTACAGCTTGGTCGGAGGTCGTGGGTGAACCATATGTAGTTCGACCTATTGATAGTCCAGCTTGAACGATTGGATGATTCTCAGAAATAGACGATGGTTTTAAACGGATTGAACGTGCTTCTATTTTAGAACTAATATTTTGGGTAATTGTTTCAAGTGTTTCTTCGAGTGTATATTGTTCCGTAACTCGACAGTCAATCGTAAATTTACAAGTATCTGGAACAACATTATGTTGGATGCCCGCATTGATAATCGTTACTGACATTTTCATTTTTCCCAAGACTGGTGAAACCTTTGGGAACTCATAATTTTGAATCCAGTTAATATCCTTAATAGCTTTATAAATGGCATTATCTCCCTCTTCACGGGCGGCGTGTCCTGCCTTTCCGTGGGTCACGCAATCAACGACCATCAAACCTTTTTCTGCAATTGCTAAGTTCATTTGCGTAGGTTCTCCAACGATGGCAAAGGAGATTTCATGCAAATCATTTTCTTTAATTAATAACTCTAAACCATTTGCTCCTGATATTTCCTCCTCTGCTGATGCTACGAATAATACATTAAATTTGAGGTCAATACGATGATAGAAATAATAGAATGTAGCCAGTAAACTCACTAAACATCCACCCGCATCATTGCTACCTAAACCGTAAAGTTTTCCATTTTTAATCAAAGGTTCATAAGGGTTTAAAGTCCAAGAAGCATTAGGTTTTACAGTGTCATGATGTGAATTTAAAAGGACAGTCGGTAACTCAGCATTGAAGTGTTTATTCCTTGCCCAAAGGTTATTGATTTTCCTTCTGAAAGGCACATTTCTTTCTCTGAAGAATTCTTCGAGAATATCACCAGTCAAGTTTTCTTCTCGGCTAAATGATTGTGTAGCAATGAGTTGCTTTAATAAGACAATAGCGTCTTCGGTTATTTGTTGTTGTAAGGTCATGTTTGAATTATGAACTATAATTTAGTGCTAAGTTCTCAATGTCTTTAGTTCTCGCTAACTGATTAATCCAATTTTCTGGAATTTGTTTAAAACCATAAAAAAGCCCTGCCATTCCACCAGTAATTGAACCAATGGTATCAGTATCATCGCCTAAATTTACGGCTTTCAACACCGCATCTCTGAAATTATTAGTTGTTAAAAATGCCCATAGACTGGCTTCTAAAGTATGTAAAACGTATCCTGATGAATAAATATCTTGCTCAGGAATACATGAAATATCATCGAACAAAACTCTATTATAAAGTTCTATTTCTGAGGATTTTATGTTAATTAAATGCAAGTAATCTCTAACAATATTTTGGGTCTCATAATAGGCATCATATTTATCTTTCTCCTTTAATAATTGTATCATAAACTCCACCGCAAAGAAGCACCCAATGATAGAACGAATATGTGAATGAGTAATTCCAGAAACTTCTTTAGTGATACAAAATCGTTGGTCGATAGGTTTATTTTGCAGATAAATGGCTAAGGGTAAAATTCGCATCAATGAACCATTTCCATTTGAATAATCATCGCATTCTCCTGATTCTGAAGCAGATATTCCTTTGGCTAATTTGTCCATCGCATTCCGAGTTGCTACACCCATATCAAAAATTTCACCGTGAGGAGTCCAATAATTATATTGAAACCACTGACAAAATTTCTTGCCTAATCCGTTAATATCATAGCCTTCAATTAATTGTTCAACCAATAAAAATGACATCGCCGTATCGTCCGACCAAGTACCTACTGGCTGGTGATGTGTACCGAATTCTCGCATACCCACCACAGGATTTGTTTGCAAATGCTTGCGGCTCATAAACTCTACGGGAACGCCCAGAGCGTCACCGATTGCTATGCCAAAAAGGAGTCCTCTGGAGTGCATTTTTAGGGTTGGTTGTATTTTATATCTCAATTTTTAATGTTCAACAATCATTTTGACCAGTCCCAATGAATTAAATCATTACTCCATGCCATACCGATTGAAGCATTTTTATCAAAATCTCCTTCTTCTTCAGTTTTAGGACCTGAACCATGAAAGAACATCAAATATCTTTTAATATTACCATTATTTTTAAGATTTAAAACATAACCTGCTGTGATTCTTCCTTTTGCCCAAAGCCAGTCTTTTTGTCCAAGAATCAAATTAGTTTCCAAATCTTGCCAAGTAGCCAAATCTTTTGATTTTTTGATACCTATGCCGTTTTTAGGAGAATGAACCATAATGTATTCATTATTTTCAACCAATACGCACACATTTTCACCCGCAGGAATATTTCCTTGATAAGTCCAATTTTCTAAGTCATAAGAAAAAGATCTGCTTGCTCCATTTTGCTTATAAAAAGCCCACCATTTCCCTTTTTCATTTTTATCTTCAACTAAGTACGGATCAATCATCCTACCCATTTTCTCAAATGAAACATCCTTTCCTTTGACTTGCAATAGTTTTGGGCTCGACCAATTTTCTAGATTATCGCTACTCATCGTATAAAGCCGAGCATCGCCCGAACCAAATCGAGGCATTTGATTGGCAGTATAATTGGGTCTTGGATAAGTTTGCAAACTCATAACCCACTTGCCATTATAACGAATAATATTTCCAGGACTTGAAAAATCTAAATTTTGATCCTTCACCGTCAGTTTACGAATAGGAGACCATTTTACTAAATCTTTACTTTTACTTAATGCTGTATAAGCGTAAATCTTACCATCGTTTTCAGTTTCAACCAAGGTAAAGTATAGATAAAAAGTACCGTTGAAATATTGTACCATGGGGTCACGGTAAGCAGTAACTGAATCTCCTTTAAACAAGATAGGAGATTTCAGGTTTTTAAAATCTATTTTTTGTGCAACTAATAATTCAGAAAAGAGGCAAAAAAATCCTATTACTATTATTTTTATACCTGCTGTAAATGCTCCGCTTTTTAACTTAGTAAAGCACTGTAAATAGATATTTTTACACCGCAAACAGCTCATAATCAACATTCTGTATATTTTTTAAAATTTTGAAAAATATATATTTTTATTTAACTTTTACTATTGTAAGCTGACTTATGAGAGTATAAATTAGGAGGTCGAATCAAACGCCGACCACACGAGTTCCCGCCGTCCCTTCATTCACCGCTGATCTCACCTCTGCCGCATGACAAATTGTTACTTGAAAAACACCTTCTGAAATTGCTTTAAAAGCATTATCTAATTTCGGAATCATGCCAGTATGAATTGTTCCTTCAGATTTTAGTTGTTCGTAATAATTCTTTTTCAGAACTTGAATTACTGAATTGTCATCATCCACATCTATCAAAACGCCCTTTTTCTCGAAACAATAAACCAAATTTACGTCATAATTTTTCGACATCGCAATTGCCAAAGCCTGAGCAATGGTATCGGCATTGGTATTGAGCATATTACCCTCTTTATCGAACGTGAGCGGAGCAAAAATTGGCACTAAATTTTGTTTTAAAAGACTATCAATAAACACATTATTTACCTTTTCAATATCTCCTACAAAACCGTAATCAATTTCTTTTACAGGACGTTTTTTAGACAAAATTACGCCTGCATCAGCTCCAGTCAAGCCAATGGTATTTACGCCCCGACTTTGTAATTGGGCAACTAAAGTTTTATTGACTAATCCACCGTAAACCATCGTTACAACGTCCAACATGGCCTTATCGGTAATGCGTCTGCCTTCAACCATAACGGTTTCAACGTCTAATTTTACGGCTACTTGGGTCGCTATTTTCCCTCCACCATGTACTAATATTTTGGGTGATGAAATTTGAGCAAAATCATTTAGGAAATTCTCTCGTAGGGTCGGATTATCAACAACATTTCCACCTATTTTTATAATGGTTAATTTCATTTCGGCTTTCGGCAATTGGCTTTCGGTAATCGGAATTTTACTACCGATTGCCGAAAGCCGATTGCTACTTAAAATAAATACGGACTTTCTTCTCTAATTATTTTTAATAAAATCTGTTTCAAAACCACTTGAGCCGACCAGATTCGGTTACCTGCTTGTTGAACTACAACTGAATTTGGAGAATCCAGAACCGCATCATCCACCACAATATTTCTACGAACGGGTAAACAGTGCATAAATTTGGCGTTGTCAGTCAAAGCCATTTTTTCGGTCGTAATTTTCCATGAAGGATCTTGGGATAAAATTTTTCCATAATCAGTGTATGACGACCAGTTTTTGGCGTAAATGAAATCAGCATCTTTAAAGGCCTCTTCTTGATTATACGTGACTTTGGCGTTTCCAACAAACTCAGGAGCCAATTCATACCCTTCTGGATGTGTAATTACAAAATCCACATTGGCAGCATTCATCCACTCAGCAAATGAGTTTGGAACGGCTTGGGGTAATGCCTTCACGTGAGGAGCCCACGTTAGCACAACTTTCGGGCGAGGCTTAGTTTTGAGTTCCTCAATTGTAATTAAATCTGCCAAAGACTGCAAAGGATGACGTATTGCAGATTCCAAACTAACGATGGGACGACCTGTGTGTTTTACAAACTGATTCAAGACTTTTTCAGAATAATCTTCCTCACGATTTTCTAAACCAGAAAAACTACGAATACCTACAATGTCACAATACTGCCCAATTACAGGAGCTGCTTCTTTAACATGTTCTGCCTTTGTACCGTCCATAATTGCTCCATCTTCAAATTCTAATCCCCAACCGTCCTGTCCAACGTTCATTACGATAAGTTCCAAGCCCAAATTTTGAGCCGCCCTTTGCGTACTTAAGCGAGTACGAAGACTGGAGTTGAAGAACAAAAGCCCCATTGTACGATGTCTGCCAATGTGTTTATCGGCGTATGGCGTTTTTTTGAATAACAAGGCTTCTTTTACCAAAGCCTGAACATCAATGGCATCTTTGACAGATAGAAAGTGTTGCATAGATTTCTAATTTGAAAATTGGATTTACTATTAAAACATTGAAATATTTTGAACCTTCAAATTGACTAATTCTCAAATTTTCAAATTAATTCCACAAAGTTAAGCCAAATGTTAAAATATTGCGAAATTTTGTTAAAACTGTTAAGAGATGTTAAAATGAGAAGGATTTGTCCAATAAATAGATATTTCATTTCGTAAAGAGAGTGTGATACAAATTTTACTAAACTTTTATAGATCATGCAAAATTTACGCAAACTTTCTGTTTTAATCATCATGGTTCTGTGTGCAAATTATGGTTCTACTTTAGCTCAAGGCGAACAGAAGGCTTTTAAGGAAGGAGATAAAATTCTTTCTATTGGGATTGGAGCTGGATATGGGCAAACCATAGGTATTCAAGGTGCAATGGGAATTGCTTTTGAAAAAGCAATAAAAGGTACTAATGGAATTCTAAGTATTGGAGGATTTGCTAATTTTAATAGTTCCTCTCAAAATTTCTTGGCTGATAAATCAATTTTTCCATACTACATCACTTATTCAGCAAAAGTCAATGAGTTTTCTGGAGGAGTTAAATTTGGAATTCATTATGCTACTCGAAAATTGGATTTATATGGAGGATTAATGTTAGGGGGAGGTTATGCCTATTTACGGGATGGTTCTTATGGCATTAAACCTGAGATTCCATTGGGTTGCGGTAATACTTTGGATAAATTGAAATTACTCGTTAATCCGTACTTTGGGACAAGATACTACCTAAGTAATAAGGTAGGATTACATTTTGAGGTGGATAGTAAAAAACAATCTACTATTGGAATTTCCTTTAAATTTTAAATAAAAAAAATGGCGAGCCTCATCAAGGTTCGCCAAAAAACATTACTAACACACCAAAATCTAATTACTTACTTATTACAGCAAATAATCTATTTCTTAATTAGTAAACGACAGGATGGGTCAGAAGTCACAGGCTCTTTGAAAAAACAGCTTTGAACTTAGTTTGAACTTATAAAATAACTATCATAATATTAAAAAATAGGTCTTTTTTTCTGATATTTTCGCTCCCAGACTTTTTTTGAAATGGCTTAACCCTTCATTTGAAACCCCTTTTTCAGAAGCTATTCCAATGTCTAAAATTCTAAATTTTTGTTCCTGACAATATTTGTAAATACCTGATAATAAAAAAGTTGTGGGACTGTCTTTAAGATATTTTTCATCATCCGCAAGATAGAAAGTGTAGAGAATATTATCATTTATTTTAACCGTAATACCAACTGAAACTATCAAATTAGCATACGCAACAGAAAATAATTGAAAATGTTTCGGAAATTTTTCAAAATGGTTGCCTAATTTTTCAGATGACATTGTCATTGGGCGATTCTTACGTTTTCTTGAATGTGCAATAAAAGAATGAATTTTTGGAAAATTTGGATTAATTTCTTCTTGAAATATCAATCCGTTTTTAAATGATTTTCTTAGTAATTGCTTTGCTCTCGGAGATTTTACAGTTTCATAAAATGATTTATTCGTTACTGGAATATCATAATTTTGTTCCGTAAATTTTACTTGAAAATGCAATCTTAAAAGGCACTTTTCAAGAATTTGAATTTGATTCTTTGAAAGATAACTTTCGGGATAGAAATTAATTATTATACTTTTTAAACTGCAACTGCGTAAATATGCTATGGCTTTCTCTAAAAAATCATATAAAATTTCGTCCAAAATTTCCTTACTAAATTCTATTCCCCCAAACGTCGCTTTAAGAGGACTGAGTGCAATTTTATTTTGAATAATTACATTAAATCTGCCATCAATTATCTCATTCTTAGTATTTTGCCAATAAAAACTATAACAGTCATTTTCTGCCCGTTGAAGTTGTAAATGCTCAATTTCGTTAAAAAAATATCGCTGAAAATTAAAAGGTTCAGTAGGAATATTGTTGAAATTGTGGGAGATAATTAATTGATATGGCATGAGTATAAAGCAAAAAATGGGTTTCAAAACTAGCTTTGAAATCCCTTTTTTGTTCTTTTTGAAGTTTTATTTTTCTTTGGCTGCAAGATATTATTTTCTTCAATAACATTGTATTTTTGCTATGTAAATCTATCTGTCAGATTTATCTAATGGTAAACTAATCAGCAAATTGATTGGTTATTAATAAAAATTGGAAGATTTGGAAACACAACAACCTCCTCAAAATAAGATTATAGCATGGCTCAAACGTCTTGGTTGGGTTGGCTTCTTCTTTTTTTTAATAAAAGGAGTGACTCTTTATATTGTTTTGCCTTACCTTATTGCTAAAGGAGTGATTAGTTGTGAGAAATAGGTGTTTTTAAGCAAACCAAGCAGCCATAATAATGAATGTTGCGAGATGTTTAGTCTTTGCTGACATAAGTTTAAGCACTATACACTCACTGGCTTTCCTATAATCTTTTCAATAATTTTTATGGCATGAATCCTTGAATTTTCGATGAATAAAGAGTGTGTATTCATACCTCCACAAATCACGCCTGCCACATATACATTAGGCAAATTGGTCTCCTGGGTATCATCATCATATAGCGGTTTCATGATTTCATCAGAGGACAAAGTAATGCCAATTTTACGGAGAAAATCTAAATTTGGTTGGTATCCAGTCATGGCAATTACGTTATCATTTTCAATCGTAACAATGCCTTCTGGTGTTTTAATATCTATTTCATTCTCACGTATTTCTGCTACTTCAGAATTGAAATACGCTTTGATTGAACCTTCTTTAATTCGGTTTTCAATATCTGGCTTCACCCAATATTTCACTCTATCACCAATCGCTTTATCCCGAATAATCATGGTTACTTCTGCACCTTTTCGCCAAGTTTCCAAAGCAGCATCTACCGCTGAATTACTGGCTCCCACGACCACTACTTTCTGTAAAGCATAAAAGTGGGGTTCGTCATAATAATGGGTTACTTTTGGTAAACTCTCACCTTTCACGTTCATCAAATACGGAATATCATAAAAACCCGTAGCGATGACAATGCTTTTGGTGTTGTAGGCATTTTTTTTTGTTATAATTTCATAAAAATCATTTGAATTTTTATGAATTGTTTCAACTTCTTCAAATAATTTAACGTTTAGTTTTCGATGAAATGCCACTCTTCGATAATACTCCAATGCTTCTGAACGTGTGGGCTTTGCACTATTTGAAACAAAGGGAATATCATCTAATTCCAGTCGTTCAGAAGTGCTAAAAAAGCTCATATTGGCTGGATAATTATAAATCGAATTAACCAAACATCCCTTTTCTAAAACTGCATAATTAAGTCCTACTTTTTGGGCTTCGAGTCCACAAGCCAAGCCAATTGGTCCACCACCGATAATGATTAAGTCGTACATTTCTATAATTTTAATTTTGCTACGGACAAGACTGTCCATGTTTCTTAAACACACGAAAAAGCCTATCAGGTTCATTTATGATAGGCTTTTTCTACTGTGGTTGGAAATACTATTTTGAGCTACGATATTACTCACTCTTAACCGAACTCGCTCCAGAGACATCCGATTTCACCGAAGGTTGTCCACGATAACGCAAAGAGGATGCTCCACTTGCTTCAACGCTTAGTGTTTTTGTAGCATTTACTTTCACTGAACTTGCTCCCGATATGTCGGCATCAATGTCTTTGACGGGGAAATTATAACAATTAATGTTGCTTGCTCCAGATACGTCAAAGTTCATTTTTGTGGCATTTCCGTTCATTTTGATAGATGATGCTCCCGAGCAATCTAATTTAACTTTATCAGCTTTCACGTTGATTTCAGAATTTGCAGCTCCTGAGAACTTCAAAGTTAATTCTTCTAAATCATTGAATCCTGAGATTTTTGATTTGGTAGCACCCGAAAAATCTACCAACTTTAAAGTCGGCATCACAATCGTGAATGATACTCTTTTACGATTATTATTCCATTTCCAACCGCCTTTACCATCACGATATTTGGCAATTAATGTTCCATTGCTAATACTTACATTCAAATCTTCCAAATCTTCTAAGCGTTCAGTATCAACTGAAACCTTGAAAGTTGAACCTTGCGTTATATCAATCTGAAAGGCACTTGACATGTCTAACTTGTCGAAACCTTTCAACTGAAAATCTTTTTTGTTTTGAGCCGTCAATAAGTTTGTAACGAACATCAAAGCACTTATTATAATTACGTTAAGAAAATAGTTTTTAGTTTTCATGTTATATTTTTAGTTTAAAAATCAGATGCAAGTTTAGAGTGAAAGGTTGCATGTTGTTTAAAGTTATTCTTTCTCAATCGACCCACCATCACGCATCGAACTATTCTCAGAAGGTTCTCCACGGTAACGAATTTGTGCCATTCCTGTGGTTTTTACATTCATTTTTTTCTTAACATTAATTTCCGCTTCAGCATTATCTTTGGCTTCAATCGTCGCATTAACAGACTGCAAATCAAATGCTTGAAGATTGGCAGAACCAGCAATACGGGCTTTCAAAGAATTTACAGTTCCATTGATAGTGAGTTTATTTGAGTCGTATAATTCTATCATAAAATCATCACCCGAAAAATCATGAATATTACTTTCGCCATTTCCACCCTTCAGGGTTATTCCTTTGAGTTTGGGCATCGTGATGTGTATAATCAAGGTATTATTATTTCCATTATCAATCGACAAAGTATTGTTTTTTACTTCGTATTTCAATGTTTTCTTATCGTAAGCACCTTCAATTTCTACTTTTAATTCATTGCCTTGATTTATTTCATAATTAGCATCGCCATTGTTAATATCCGATTTAATAAACTCAAAATCTTTTACATCGAGTGTTTGTGACCCATCTGAATTTTCGTCGCTTGTTTTCAATATTCTATTGGTAGAAATCAACTCGCCATCTTTCGTAAATATCCAGCGAGAACCCTTAAATTTATCTCCATTCACATCATCCCAATATTGTCTATCAATAGAATTATCAATCCATTCTGCAAACCCTCTTGACATCGTAAATTCTTTAAAGTAAGGAACATAAACCTTCATTCTTATGTGTTGATCACGAAAACGAGCATTATCATTAAAATCTAAACGGTCATCAAAAGTCAAAATCGAATCTTTTTGAATAATATTATAATTGACATCAATTGCATTTTTTTCGGCATCTCGCTTGTCTCTTCCATCCGCTTTGAAAACTTGTTCAACTTTAATAGTTGTCCCATCATAGCCAATAAATTCAACAGAAGGCTCCCAATCTTGGTCAAATCCTGTGTAATTTAGGTCAAATGAGGGCGTTTTATTTTCAATGTTATAATTCAATACTTTTTCGATAGATGCTGTTTTAGCAAAATTTCTTGCGTAACGTACTCCTGTGTACATGGTTACGAGTAAACCCACTACAAATACACCCAAGGCACTTTGCCAAACGGTTGAAGTAAATAGATTTCTACGAATAACTAAGGATAAACCCGCCCAAGCAATCACAAATGCGGGTACTGCGGAGGCTAAAAATCCGCCAATAATCATCAAAGGCGAAGCATCACGACCAATCAATCCAAGTGGGACATTATTGCCAAAATATACGTGACCAGTCTCCAAAGCTGTTACGCCCACAAACAAAGAAAATATTAAAGCTATGATGGAGACTACCCCAATAAATACCATCAATCCACCCACAAAAACTTTTCCAGCCGAAACCAAGAACTCCACCAAAGGCCCTATTGCTTTGAAAACTTGCGAGATTATTCTAAAGGGAAGTAACAACAATTTAGTAATTGAATTCTCTGGACGGTCTTCTACATGAAATGTTTTTTTGATATTTGATTCAATATTTTCTAACGTAATCGGCTCGCCAGACATTTGCATTTTGTCGGTTAAAGTTTTTGCTTCTGGTGCTATTGCCCAGAGAATCAAGTAGATAATTAAGCCGGAACCAAATAAGAAAATACTTAAAACAGAGACAAAACGTAACATTCCTAAATCCCAACCTGTGTAGGAAGCAATGCCACTCATTACGCCCCCCAAGACTTTTCCATCAGGGTTACGGTAGAATTTACGGATGCGTTCATCTTCTTCCAAGGCGGGATTTGCAGGAAAAGCAATCCAACAAGCGATGTAAAAAACGAAAGTAATTGCACTTAAAATTCCTGCGGTGATTGGTCCAATTCCCAACAACAGGAACAAAAACATTAAGCGAATCCATAATGGGTCGAAGCCTAAATTATGGGCTAATCCTGCACAAACGCCCCCCAACAGTTTGTGTTTGGTGTCACGATAAAGTTTACGGATACCTCCAGAATCATGGCGATAATTGTATTCATAACTACCATTTTCAGATTGAGATTTATAGTCGTTGCTGTATGAAGAAGCACTTGATTTTCCCTCTGATGAAGCGAATGTATTACCTTCTTTTTTGTCGGCCGCCATCGCCAAATCTTCATCCTCTTCAATAGCGGCAAAGTCAGAAACTGAACCCATTGAGGCAATTAATCCCTCTACATCTTGAAGAGAAATAGCTTGTTTATCGTCTAATTTTTGTTTATTCCAAAATTTTTCAGCGATACGAGCTTCAATGTCTTCTACAATTTCTTTAGAACCTTCATAAGAAGAAAAATATTTCTGAATAGCTTTCAGATAAGCGTTTAATTTTTCGTAGCCGTCATCCTCAATATGAAATACGATGCCTGCTATATTAATTGATATGGTCTTTTTCATGTTTGTAATCAGTTGCTGGTTATTAATTATTGGTTGCTGAGCAATTAGTTATCAGTTTTGGTAATAACTAATTCTTAATTACCATTAACTATTGAGGATTATGATAATGAAATGAATCTTGAATTATTTGAGCG
Source organism: Arcicella sp. (assembly GCA_014376355.1). Classification (GTDB taxonomy): domain Bacteria; phylum Bacteroidota; class Bacteroidia; order Cytophagales; family Spirosomataceae; genus Arcicella. The sequence goes on from JACMRQ010000308.1 coordinate 20,676, forward strand.
ACTGAACCTTGTAATTCCACCCAAGTTTCCTCAAATTGTATCAAAAAAGCTTTGCCAATATCGGTTAGAACATAATATTTACGAGGAGGTCCCGATGCTGATTCAACCCATTTATAATCTAATAAACCAGCGTTTTTCAGCCGAGTGAGTAGGGGGTACAACGTTCCCTCAACGACCATAATCTTTGCCGATGTCAATTCTTCGAGCATATCAGAGGCATATACTTCTCCTCTCGAAATGATGTGCAGGATACAGAATTCCAAAATTCCTTTTCGCATCTGCACTTTGACGTTTTCTAAATCCATAATTTTAATGGTTTTTATAATTATTTACTTTCATAAAAATATCTACATACCAAATTTGTGCTACAAAGATATAATAAGGTACTATGTAAAACAAGGTACTATAATAAATATTGTTTAATTCTTTTTGAATGGTGAAAATAACACATGAAAGGTTGTTTTGGAATGGATAAAATAAATATGTTAGGAGATTGATAAACATATAAAAAATTTGGCGAGCCTCAAGGAGACTCGCCAAAATATATCACTAACACACCAAAATAAAATCATGAGTTCAAAAGAAATCCAATCCCTCATAACCTATTTTATACTATAAAGATTATTAATATGTACGATTAAAGCGTACTTAAATTCTGTTCATGGAAGCTATTATTGCGAAAATAAAATTTCAACTTTATCTAACGTTCAAATAAACATAAAAATTTAACTTCGTATATGTAAAAATCGCTACAAGCTTTTTACTATTCAACCATAAAATTATATTTTTACAGTTGAATTAATTTTATTAAAAATTAACACTTAACTTTCCAAATATAAAACGACCATTATAACCACCTTGATTTGGTTGAAATAATAAACGTCCACGGTTTGAGGCATCACGACTTGCATTGTAATCAATAGAACCAATGGCATTTCTTGGATCAATGTAAATCTGGTCAGGGTATATATCAAAGATATTATTGGCACCTATTGAAGCATATAAAGATTTTGTGATATGATATCCAACTACCAAATCAGAAATCCAAACGGCTCGAAAAGTCTGGTCAATTGGAGCATCTCCACCTGCTGTTCCGTGATCAAATTGTGTATTCCAATATGTTCCATCAGCTTTTTGGGCATTTGGATCAACAACGTTTTTAAATTGGGTCTCTCCAAAACGAACTGCTCTGAAAGTTACGTCCAGTTTGCCTACGCTATAAGCTGCCGATAAATTCCATTTGCTTCTTGGTAAATAACTCTCAATTAATGCGTATTGTTGACGGTCAAAAAGGGCTGTACGATACCAAGTACTTGGATTATTGGCAGGGTCATTATTTTTAACAGCATCAATTAAAGCTGTACTATTTAGCGAAGTCACTTGATTTTTATTAAAATTTAAGGCAGCTGAAAGTGTCAATTTACCTTTACCAATTACGATACGGTCGGTTGCCACAATATCAATTCCTTGCGTTCTTGTGTTCACAGCATTAGCAAAGAAACGGACATTGTTTACTCCTGGAAATTGTGTTGGGTCTGTAATTCCTAATTGAGCTCGTGAATATGCCCCTGAATAAACGATACGGTCGTTTATATCAATTTGATAAGCATCAACCGTTAAGGTAGCTGAATTTCCTAATTTTGCTGTTACACCCAATGATAAATTCACCGATTTTTCTGGACGTAAAGCATCAACGCCAACTGTTTTACGAGCTATATCATTATCATTATTTACTGTCAAAGTATTTGATGCAACTCCATTAAGGAACTGAGTACTGGTATTTTGGAAATAGCGTTGGTGCAATGACGGGGCTCTAAACCCTGTACTGGCAGCACCACGTAAAGCAATTTCATCTGTGATTTGTAAACGAGCTGAAATCTTTCCATTAATTGTTGAACCGAAGTCACTAAAATTCTCAAAACGACCTGCAATACCCAATAATAAACGACCTTTTTCTGCTTCAAAATCTGCATAGATAGCTTTATTATCACGAGATTTATCAGTTTCATCCAACGGCTGATAGCCTGGGAATACTTGTGAACCTGGCCCTGCCGTCGTAGTTCCTTGAGGTGACCCTCCAGCAGTTAAAGGAGCGGTTGGACGTTGAACTGCAACACCGAAGTATGAATTAAGCTCACCCGCCATAATTTTGAAATTCTCAATTCTTACCTCTCCACCCAAGGCAACATTTACGTAGTTAAAGCCACCTACTTTTTTAAAATTACGGACGAAATCTAAATTGAATGTGTTCTGCGTGAATGATAATTTGCCTGCATCAAAACTAGTTTGTTGAATGTCTGTTGCTGGTAATGAAGCATTTCCCGAATTTACAACCGAGAATTGAAAAGTATTATTTCCATAAACATTACTAACATCCATTGACCATTCGCCAAGTTTGGTTTTATATCCTGCAATAAAAGATTTGTCGTAAATATCAGAACCAATTCCAGGCAAGAAACCATCTTGATAGAAAAGTGTTCCATCGCCTTTCAAAGGTTGTTGATTACGAGCCACTGGAATACGATTATTGCCATATCCTTGACCATTTCGGTAAGTGTAACCACCTGAAAAATATATTTCTGAATTGACATTTATAGGAATGCTTCCATTTGCAAATATTCCGTAATTACGTGCCGATGAATTACCATAAATCATGTTTTCACGGTTATAATTTCGGCTTGTTGCAAGAGCGGCATCATCTGCCACTAATTTTGTTCTAAAAGCATCTTGTGTTTGTCCTGCTGGTGTCCCTGGAAAACCCGCATTTGCTCCCAAATATATAGTTGGAGCATTGTCTAACCCAGTACGGCTGGTACGTCCACGGTCATTATATTGAGCTGATATAGTTACAGAACCTTCTTTTCCAAGACGGAATCCTTTTGAAAAATCAAATTGAAAAACCTGTCCATCATTAATACTTTTGCTGTAACTGTTTGCAGAAGTAGAATAATTAAGGGTAGTTACGTTTGTGCCATACGTCAAAGAGGCAGATGTTCCAGTATAACCTTTCTTCAAGACGATATTGATGACTCCAGCAATTGCATCTGAGCCGTATTGAGCAGCTGCACCATCACGCAAAACTTCGATTCTTTCGATAGCTGCAACAGGAATAACGTTTAAATCTGTTCCAACTGAACCACGACCAACCGAACCATTGATGTTCACTAATGATGAAGTATGACGACGCTTTCCATTTACCAAAACCAACACTTGGTCAGGACCTAAACCACGCAAAGAAGCAGGGTCAATATGGTCAGTTCCATCAGTAACTGTCTGACGGTTTGAACTGAAAGAAGGAGCAACGTAGTTCAGAATTTGTCCAACATCAACTTGTCCAAAAGATTTCAACTCTTTTGTGGAAATCACATCAACGGGCGTTGCCGTTTGGATATTTGTACGAGCCGTTGCAGAACGAGAACCAATCACTGCAATCTCTTGAAGCGTTGATGAACTTTCTTTCAGAGACACATCTTGTGAGGTAAATTCTGTTCCAGAAACGGCTACTGAAATGGTACTTGTTTGATACCCGACTGAACTAATTTTGATTGAATATGTTCCCGTTGGCAATCGGAGGATATAATTTCCATTATTGTCACTGGCAGTTCCAGCAGAACGACCTTCAACAACGATTGATGTTCCCGGAATGCCTTGATTAGTCACGGCATCTTTAATTAAACCTTTCACGCCTTGTGCAAACACGGATAAGCTACTAACAGCAAGACTGACGGTTATCAATAGAATTTTGTAAGATTTTAACATAAAAATTTGATTTGAGTGAATGGGTAAAAATGGGTAATGAAATACAAAAATGTAGCATTTATAAATAACTAAAATAAATCAATAATTGTTATTTGCTGACAAATGTAAGTGAAATTATATTAATTTCTTAAAATTAAAAGCTCCTGATTTTTTATTGAAGAATATGATGATTTCTTCGACTTTGACAGGATTGAGAAATTATTCGGGAATAATTATTAGTCTCTGTAATATATGTTTTTTACAAAGGGGCAATTTCCTTTTCTTTAATTCCTGATATTTCATTTAATTCGTTTCTACATCATAAAATCCTATCTAATTTACCAATAACTATAAATTTTAAGCATTGAATTGATTAATTTTGTACGTAATTAATAAAACAAAATGAATACTGAAAATATACAGATTACGACAGAACATTTACCCACAATGGAATTTTTTTACACCATTCAAGGGGAAGGTTTTCATCAGGGGCGAGCGGCTTACTTTATTCGTTTGGGAGGTTGTGATGTGGGCTGCCATTGGTGCGATGTGAAGGAGTCTTGGGACATGAACGCACATCCAAAATTATCTGTTAATCAATTGGTTACTGAGGCTTCAAAGTATAAAGGGCGTTTAGCAGTAATCACGGGTGGAGAGCCACTAATGCATAATTTAGATACGCTGACCGGTGCTTTGCATGAAGCAGGATTTGAAACAAACATTGAAACTTCAGGCGTGTGTGGACAAGTAACAGGGGAGTGGGATTGGATATGTTTTTCGCCTAAAAAATTTAAGAAACCCAACCCAGAAATTTATTTAAAAGCCCATGAATTGAAGGTTATTATCTTCAATCAATCAGATTTTGATTGGGCAGAGAGTTTTGCGGAGTTGGTTTCGGATAATTGTATATTATTCCTTCAACCCGAATGGAGCAGAATGGAAACTATGTTGCCCGAAATTATTGAGTATGTAAAGAATAATCCGAAATGGAGAATTTCAATGCAGGTGCATAAGTTTATGGACATTCCTTGATTATGAATAGTATTAATTCATTAAAAAAGCCTTTCAGAATTATTTGAAAGGCTTTTTTAATGAATTGGAATTGATTTTTTTACTATCTTGGACGACCACCGCCACCTGCTGGAGCCGCCGCTGGGGCTGCTTGCTGACCCCCATTATCTCCGCCACCGTCTTTCAAGTCATCATTATTTACTGATTTCTTTTTCTTCTTTCCATCCGTAAAAGTAATTTTGCCGATTTTATAACTGAACGTTAATTTGAAGTTCATATTTCGTAAAGTTGTTACACTATTCTGGGCTATCGTTGGCGAATCTACATTACTTTTAACGGTGAAACCGTTTGGTGTAAAGAAATTCTCTGCACCTAAACCAATACTTCCTTTTTTGTTCATGAAATCCTTTTTCACACCCAAACTATAAATTCCAAATCCGCCTTGATTTCCTTGTAATTGCACTTGATTTCCTCTATAAAAAGCAAACGTCTGCAAGCCCCATCCTTTAGAGAAATTATAACTACCAAATAATCTAAAACTTGCTACAAATCCTTCATTTGAAGCATTGTAGAGTGGATTTGGATTATTATTTTTCAAAATTGCATAATAAATATCTGTTCCCCCACCCAATTGAAGTTTGTTAGAAATATTAACATTTCCAAACAAATTCATTCCATAAGCATCTTCATTTCCAATGTTCAAATAGTTTGTCAAAATAATAGGTCTATTTTGTGCATCAACCGTACTGGTACGTACACTCTGAATACCACCAGTAGTATTTCGCATAAAAAGTGCGGTTGTTAAAAAAGTATTCTTAAAAAATGTATTCACTGTAAATTCATAGTTATTAGTAAATTCTGGAGCTAATAATGGATTTCCAACCGTTACATTTGAAGGGTTTGAAGCATTGGTATTAGGATTCAAGAATTGCAATGAAGGTCTTTGGATACGACGATTGTAAGCTATTTTTAAAGTTGTTCCACCTTTAATACTTTTCGAAATATTAATACTTGGCACAAACGTACCATAACTTGGAATTGAAATTCCATTAACTTTTCCACTTTCTGTTGTCTGATTGGCATCAATGGTTGTGTATTCATATCGTCCACCAACTTTTAAGCTATATTTGCTTTTAGTTGTTAAAGTATAAGAAAAATAAGAAGCGGTTATGTTTTGATTATAGTCTAAAGCTCCATTATAACCAATTTGCTTGAAAACTGAATTTACTGTTCTATAAATATCTTTTCCCCCAAATTCAATCATTTGCGTTTTACCGATTGGCGTTTGATAATCAATCTGTAAAGTTGCTTCTTGGTTATAACTCGGGTTCACATTGGAAATTCTATTTAAACCTCTGGCAATTAATGAATCAGGAAGGTTTAAAATGTTATTGGTAAACTCACTGTTTCGATTGTTTCTACTAAATTGTCCAGATACGGATAACTCTTGTTGTGGTTTTTTGAAAGTATGGGTATAATCAATGTTGGCATCAACGTTGTTTGAATTATCAATTGATTCTACGTTACGAGTATTTGCATTGTTAAGGAGATTATTTCTGAAAATCTGGGTTAATAAACCGTCTTGAAAATTGGACTGATTTCTTGCCCCTAAGCGAACGGAAGCACTTATTGAGTTGGTTTTGTTAATATCCCAATCCCAACCCAACTGATAATTTCCGAACAAACCACTGTTACGAGTTTCCGCCCCTTGAATATTTGTTGTTTTGGAACCATCAATTCCCGTGGTGATTTGAGTATTATCAAAACGTCCATTCACGTTATAATTTGCTCTTGCGAAACCGCCTAATGAGAAACCCATATTTCCCATTCTGTAACTTCCATTCAAGGATAAATTGCCTCCTCTGATACCAACGCTACTGTCGAAATTGAGTGAAAGACCTTGTAGGTTATTCTTTTTAGTGATAATATTAATAATCCCTGCCGAGCCTTCTGCATCGTATTTAGCGGATGGTGAGGTAATTACTTCCACTGACTTAATCATGTCCGCTGGAATTTGTTTCAAAGCATCGGCAATACTACTGGCAAGAATCGTGGAGGGTTTATTATTAATCAAAACCTTAACATTCTGACTTCCTCTAAGCGAAACATTACCATCTAAATCAACAGTTAAAGAAGGTACTTTCCTCAAAACATCAGTTCCATCTCCGCCCTTGTTCGTAATATCTTTTTCAGCATTATAAACCATTCTGTCAACTTTATCTTCAATTAGCGAACGTTGTCCTTCCACGGTTACTTCCGCTAATGTTTGCGTACTTTGGTTCATTTTGATAATACCCAAATCAATTTCATCGTTTTTATTGGTAATATTAACTTCAACTTTTTTGGTCTGGTAACCCATGAAGGAAACTGATAAAATGTATTCGCCAACTGCAATACGAGAAAGCGAGAATTTACCTTTATCATCACAAATTGCCCCATCGACAATTTTTTTATCAGCTTTCGTCATCAAAGCTATACTCGCATATTCAACCGCTTTTGAGACAGAGGAATCAATGACATATCCCGATATTTTGGCTGAGCCTTTGGCAGTTGCTTGTGCCGTCCCAGGAATTGCTGATTGGTCATTTTTGCGTGAACCACCGCCTCCAAATCCACCTCCACCCATTGGAAATTGAGCTGAAATCGTTGTGGTGAAAAGGCTAAAAATTATTGAAAAAAGTAATATATTTTTCATGTATATAAATGTTAATTACTATTAATGTATTGGAAACAAAAACCAAATTTGCGATAAATTGTTTATCAATAAAATTGAAATAGTACAAATGGATTGATTTTTAGATAAGCGGAAAAATGCCTAAATATGTGTAAATGCTAAGTTTACAACACAAATATTGCATGAGTGTCTCTTAGTTTTTGACAATTTTCGACAAAAGAAGTAATTGTGCCGATGAGAGGGTGAAATTTAAGGAATTAAGTTATGAGTTCGTAGGTATAAATTATGAGTTAAAAAAAGTAGATGCTGAAATTTACAGATTAAATCAACTCATAATTTATAATTAACTGTCAATCAATAAACCGCTTTGTAATTGGTTGATAACTATCAATTCTTCTATCTCGCAAATAGGGCCAAGTTGAACGGTAGTACTCTGTTTTAGCTAAATCAATTTCCTGTACGTGAACCTCCTCTTGGTCATGCGAACCTAAATAAAGAAGAGTTCCAAATGGATTCGCCACAAAACTTCCACCCCAGAACTGTTGGTCGATTTCACGTCCAACTCGATTGACGGAAACTACATGAACGCCATTGGCAACGGCATGGGAACGCTGAATAGTTTGCCAAGCTGAATATTGCTCACGGTTGATATTTGGGTCGGTTTCGTTGGTATCCCAACCAATGGCAGTTGGATAGAAAAGTACCTCGGCACCCATCAAAGTCGTAATTCTTGAAGCTTCTGGATACCATTGATCCCAACAAATCAAAACGCCAATTTTTGCAAATTTGGTTTGAAAAACTTTATATCCCGAATCTTCTGGTGAAGCATCGCCTGGTGTAAAATAAAATTTCTCATAGTAGCCAGGGTCATCGGGAATGTGCATTTTGCGATATTTTCCTAAATACGTTCCGTCGGCATCCAAAATAGCGGTGGTGTTATGATATAATCCAGCAGCTCGTTTTTCAAAAAGTGAAGCAATAATAACAACTCCTAACTCTTTGGCAACCCCTGAAAGTGTCTCTGTAGATGGACCGGGAATGGCTTCCGCTAATTTAAAATTCTGATGGTCTTCAACATCACAGAAATATAATGACGTAAATAATTCCTGTAAGCAGACAATATTTGCTCCTTTTTGAGCTGCCTCACGAATTCCCGTAATTGCTTTTTGCATATTTACTTGTACGTCAGCGGTACAAGACATTTGGACTAAGCCGATATTTATTTTTTTATTCATTTTACTAAATTTACGAAAATTTCAAATCATTCATACACTTAAAATGCCCCAATGGACATTTATTAAATCCAATCTTGGAACATGGACGACAATTCAAACCTTTATTTTCAATTACTTCAAAATCAGTTTGATATGGATACATTCCGAATGCTGGAACTGTATTTCCCCAAATAGAAATTACTTTTTTCTTTAAAGCAGAAGCCACGTGCATCATTCCTGTATCGTGGGTATAAACAATGTTCGAATTTTGAATTAATGATGCTGATTGATTAAGACTACACTTTCCACAAGTGTTAAAAATTTCCGATGTTTGATTTTTTATTTTCGAGGTTGGTAAACAAACAGCCGAAATTAACTTTTCCCCCATTTCAAAATCTTCTTTTCCTCCAATTAACACCAAAGGCAATTTAATCGTTTGGCAAAGTTCAATCATTTTATGCAATGGCAATTTCTTGGTTTCATGTTGTCCTCCGATGGCGTAAATGGCATAACCATTTCTGAAATTTTCTGGAAGCCAATCCAAGCGAATTTCATCTTTTTCGGGTATAAAATAATCTAACCCTTTGTTATCATTTTTTACATCAAACGAATCCACCGTTTTCATGTATCTGTCCACAATATGAACATTTGGCATGACATTTTTCTTGAATTTTACCAACAACCATTTTTGAAAATTTAGTTTATCAAAACGAAAAGATTTTATACCCAAACGAAATTTAATAATGCTCGTTCTGAGGTTGTTATGTAAATCTATCACATAATCATAGTCTTCTATTTGTAAAGATTTTATTAGTTCATTTAATCCGTTTTCTAAAACAAAAATCTTATCAATGTAGGTATTATTTTCGAGTAAAGTTTTGTAGGATTTCTTAGTTACATAATGTACTTCTGCCTCTGGATACTGAAGTTTTAAACAACGTACAACAGGCGTAGTCAAGATAATATCGCCAATGGATGAAAAACGGAGAATCAGGAATTTGGTCATTAAATAATTGTGATTTTCAGAGAAGAATTTTGAGCAATAAGGTTGAAGTCAATATCATTATGACAAATTTCTATGTCAAAATGCAAAGCATAAATTGCTATTAAACAGTCATTTGGTTTACGAATAGTTACGCCTTTTTGACGAAGAGAACTATATAATTGAGCAGCTTTTATAGCTGCATCAACTGAATTTATCATCAAACAGCGATAACCTAAAAGTGAGTTTTTTAGACGTTCAAATTCTTGATTATTTCTCGAACCTTGTAAAACTTCTTGTACAATTGTAGGCGTAAGCCAAATTGGTTTATTGCCTAAAATATATTCACGAAGTAATAATGCTTTTTCTGTATTTTTCCGCTGGATTAATTCTATCCATACGGAAGTATCGAAGATAATTGGTTGATTCATAAGGTTCTCCATTGTTCCAAATCTCCCTCCCAATCAACTCCTTGGTCGATAATGGACAATAAATCCATTCTTTTCAAATACATTAAATATTCTTTCAAGGCAACATTTACTAATTCCTTTTTGGAAGTAGCGGGTTTTAAACGGCTAATTTCGTTTAAAACTTCGTCATTTATATCAATGTTCGTTCTCATATTTTTAAAATTTATACACAAAAATATGAATTTTTATACACAAATAAAATTAAATAATCATGCAATTTTAATCTGACATGATTATTCTGAATCTGAAAACAGGCAATTCAAGGCAAAAAAGCTAACTTTGTAAAAAAATGAATTATAATAAAATTGATAATTGTTAACTGATAATTATTAACTGAATAAAAATGGCAGACCCAAAACAGCAAGATACCGCTTCAACGTTAAAAGACATTATTTCGCACGCCAAAGAATATGGCTTTGTGTTTCCTTCTTCTGAGATTTATGACGGTCTGCAAGCCGTTTATGACTACGGACAAAACGGCGTAGAACTCAAAAA
>JACMRQ010000309.1 GCA_014376355.1 Arcicella sp.
ACTTCTGCCATCTTCTTAAAATCAGGTTTGAATGCTTTAACTTGAGCTTCGGTTTCAAAAATTAGCATATAGTCAGTTAGTCCTTTCAACGTTTCTTTCGGTGTTGCTCCCAGTGCTTCAATTAATGCCAAGGGTGTTTCCACGGTTTGTATAATGTCCATCGGAAAGTCCAAAATCAATAAATCACCTTGTTTTTCTACTTTTAAAATGCCACTTCTTGACGTAAATTCTATGATTGATTTTGGGTAATCGGTATATTGGAAAATTGAGTAGGAAGTTGCTAAAGTAGCGTGTCCACATAAATCAACTTCCATGGTGGGGGTAAACCAGCGAATATGGAACTTATCTCCCTGTGGAACGTAAAAAGCAGTTTCTGCAAGGTTATTTTCTTCGGCGATTCTTTGCATTATATCGTCCTCCAGCCATTCGGACAATGGCACAACGGCAGCGGGGTTTCCACTGAAAACTTGGTCAGTGAAAGCGTCTAATTGATAAATTTTTAGTTGCATGATTTTAATAGTTTTCGATTCTGAAGAGTCGAGTTAGGCTAATTTATGAAATTCTTTAAAGCGTTCTATGTAAGTTTTCTCTGTCCAAATATTTTCAAGTTCTGTGAGAGCAACCAAGATATTATGTTCTTGGTTTTCAAAAATATTAGTATTTAATTCCTTCACATCCGCCCAAATTTTTTGAAGTTTTGGTAATAAAATTTTGCCCTTTTTTGAAAGTTTTAAATTACGTTTTCGAGCATCTTCCGAAGATTTTTTTGAAATTATCAACCCCTTTTTTTCTAAACCCTTTGCAGTTTGAATGATAGCAGGATGCGTTACATTTAGAACCTCAGCTATTTCCATAATACTGGCTTCTCCTTTTTGGGATAAGTAATAAAACAATGGAAAATATTTTGCTTCAAAATCAATTCCATAAAACTGATATACATCCGCTACACTTTGCATACCTATTTCACTCATTCGCTTCATGCGACTGGCAAAGGCTAAGGCTCCTAACTCTATTAACAAATCCATTTTTCGTTATCCGATTTTTGGGGTTCTATTTTCATAAAAAATAAAATCATTTAAGTAACTAATTACGTAACTGATTACGCAAATTTGAAAATAATATTTATAAGAACCAAAAAAAGCCACCCCTTTTTTTTAGGAGTGGCTTTTAAAATTACTGATAACAGTGCTGAAAGTCTAATTTTGTCAGTATCTATTCTCATTAAAATTTTCATCTTTTGTAACAAATTCAATCATGCGTCTATCTCCCCAATAAAGTTCATCGGAATTTGGTTGATAAAAACCACAATGTCCACCATACTTTGGAAGTTCTGAAAAAATATAATCAGATTTTTTAGCAACCTCCAACATAGCACAGCTTTCTGACAAAACAGGGTCATTTTTAGCATTCAAAATAAACGTTGGTACTCGGATTTTATCAACTACGTTCATTGCAGCACATTGCTCATAATACTCTCGTCCGTTTTTAAAACCATGAAGAGGGGCAATGTAATTGTCCGTAAAATCATCTAAATATTTGAATGTAGAGAAATCTTTAAGCATTTGATTATCTATCATTGCTGAACGATTTAAGAGAAATTTTACGAGTTTTGTCTTAAAACGTTCGCTATAAAATCCATGCTTGCCCATCACATCAACGCTTCCTTGTAGGTCGGTAGGAGAGGAGATAGCAATAATTTTTTTGATTTGTATTGGAATATTTTCTGATTTTTCTCCTGCATATTTTAGAGAAATATTGCCACCTTTACTATAACCAACCAAGATAATTTCAGTGTATTTTTTTTTGGATAAAACATAATTAATCACTTCTTCCAAATCTCCCGAACTTCCATGCGTAGTAATTTTTTCAAAACGATTATTCTCGCCACCCAATCCACGATGATTCCAAACTAAGGCATCATAATTAACTAAATTAAAGGCTTTTACACCACCTAAAACATAAGGGCGAGTTGAATTTCCTAAGAATCCATGCGTAAAGATGGCAAGTTTAATATTATTTTCAGATGATTTTGACCAATCTATATCCAAGAAATCACCATCGGATAATTCTAATCTTTCACGGTTATAATCTATACCATTAACTTTACGAAAAACACTCGGATAAATGGTTGAAACGTGCGGATTTCGCCAGATGTTAGAGGGTAAATAAGAGGATTGTAAAATAGGCATCTTGATTGAATTGTTTAATTTTAAACAAACTTTAAACAAGCCAAAAAGGTTATTCGTTCAATGATAGCTGTTTGACCTAAAACCAAAAAATGTACATAGACTTTCATACGCATAAACCTTTATACAGTGCTGACCCCAATGTGTTAGAAGTTATTTCTATGCACAAAAATGTAAAATATGAAAGCGAATATTTCACGGTTGGGCATCATCCTTGGTGGACAAATGAGAAACTTTCTGAAGCGGATTTATTGAATATGGAAATGCTTTTATCTGATAAATATTGTTTGGGTATCGGTGAATGTGGACTTGATAAATTGAAAGGAGCAACTAAAGAAATTCAAGAGGAGGTTTTTTATCAACACATTATGCTCGCTAATAAAAACAATGTTCCCTTCATTGTGCATTGTGTGAGGCAATACGACCAGGTGCTGAATTTCAAGAAAAAATATGGAAAGACCCCTTGGGTAATTCATGGTTTTCGCAGGAATAAACAATTGGCAAAATCGTTGATTGACCAGGGAATTATGCTTTCCGTAAGTCCTTTGCGGCAAATGAATGAAAGCTTTGTAGAAATGCTCCAATTCCTTCCCGACAATAGTTATTTCCTCGAAACTGATAGTGAATATTCGTTAACAATTATGGAGCGTTACCAACTAATAACTGAACTTAAAAAGGTTGATTTAGAGGAATTGAAAGGGCAGATGAAGGTTAATTTTGATGAGTTTTTTGGTAGTTGAAAGTTTAATTTTCCACTATCAAATGTCCACAAAACTGTGCCTTGTTATCAATTATCTTCCCGCCACATCTAAAACCTAAACCTGCTCCTTCGCCCGCAAAAAAGACGCCTGCTTGATAATATTTGCCCGCATTGTCTTTTAAAAATTCGGTATATTCTTGATAAATAGCTTTTTGTTCAAAGTAGTCTCCCTCCGTTTTTTCGAGGGTAATGCCCACGGGTGAAAGGATTTTTACGTTTGCTCCTTCACGTCCGAATAATACTTTTTCTACACACGATTTATTGACCAATTGTTGATTATGTGTTTCCAATAAAAGCGGATGATTCGGAAATAAATCCCATAGAATTTTCAAAATTCCTTTCGATTGAAATAACAAAGTATAGGCTGGATTCATCACAATAGCTTTTTTGCTCTTCACGATGTCCGTCAGGATTTTTGCTAATTCGGGTTCATCCCAACCGATA
>JACMRQ010000033.1 GCA_014376355.1 Arcicella sp.
ATATAAAACTTTAATTAAGACATTAAAAAAAGCCAAAAGCCGAAAGCCAAAAGCCGAAAGCCAACCAGCTAATCACATATTACAAATATGGAAAATAATACAAAGCGATATTGGAGAGGGATTGAGGAATTAACAAACAGTCCAGAGTTTGTCAAACATGCTCATCGTGAATTTGGTGATGCTCCCATCGCAAATGAGAAAGGAGAAGCTCTAATTGATGGAACAAACACGGTTCGTCGTGATTTCTTGAAGGTTTTAGGTTTTGGTGTATCTGCCGTAGCTTTGGCAGCTTGCGAAGCCCCAATCAAAAAAGCAATCCCGTATTTGAACAAACCAGAAGACGTTGAACCAACGATTGCTAACTGGTATGCTTCAACTTTCGTAGATGGCGGAGACTATGCTTCGGTATTAGTCAAAACTCGTGAAGGTCGTCCTATCAAATTAGAAGGAAATAAATCTTCATCAGTAAGTAAGGGTGCATTATCGGCTCGTATGCAGGCATCTGTATTGAGCCTTTATGATAACGAAAAATTAAAAGGAGTTTTAATTGGTGGTAAAACTGCTGATTGGGCTGCGGCTGATAAAGAAATTATTGCAGAATTAAGTAAAGTAGCGGCTCGTGGTGGTCAAATTAGAATTATATCAAATACAATTCTTTCTCCATCTACAAAAAAAGTAATTGGTGAATTTATTATTAAATATCCTACCACAAAATTGGTTACTTATGATGCAAATTCTGTATCAGGTTTAGTGCAGGCTAATGGGGGTATTTTACCAAGTTTCGATTTTAGTAAAGCAAAAACAATTGTTTCAATCGGTGCTGATTTTTTAGGAACTTGGATTGCTCCAACTGAATATGCTGGACAATGGGCAAAAACCCGTAGAGTAAATTCATCCGAAGGTGGAAATAGAGAAATGTCTCGTCATTATCAGTTCGAGACAATCATGTCAAATACTGGTGCAAACGCTGATTACCGTGCCACTTATAAACCATCACAAGAAGGTTTAGTAGTAACTGCTCTTTATAATGCAATTGTAAGTAAGACAGGTGGTGCAACAATTTCATCCGCAACGGTTAAAATTGACCATTTAGATTAAGCAGCGGCTGATTTAGTTTCAACAAAAGGTGCTTCATTAGTAGTTTCAGGGTCAAATGATCCAGCTGTTCAAACAGTAGTGGTTGCCATTAACACTATATTAGGAGCTTACGGTTCCACGATTGATGCAGGTTCACCAGTAAATTACCGTCAAGGTTCTGATGCTGAAATGACTGCTTTTATTAATGAAGCTAAGGCAGGACAAATCGGAGCGGTTATTTTTTATAATGCTAATCCAGTTTATAACCATCCACGTGGAGCGGAATTAGTAGATGCTATCACAAAGATTGGATTAACGATTTCAACAAATGACCGTGCTGACGAAACAGGGTCACTTTGTAAATATAATACCCCTGACTCTCACTATTTAGAGTCATGGAATGATGCAGAACCAAAAAGAGGTTTCTTCTCTTTCACGCAACCTGCCATCTCAACTATCTTTAAAACTCGTCAAACACAATCAAGTTTATTGAAATGGTCTGGTTCAAAAACAGATTATCCAACTTACCTTGAAAATGTTTGGGTGTCATCTTTAGGTGGAACAACGGCTTGGTCAAAAGTATTACACGATGGTATTTACGAGCCAAAAGTAGGTGTTGCTTCTAACGTTCCACAAACCGCAGGTTTAGCTGATAGCTTTGCTTCAATTACGAAGAACTATAAAGCAAATTCTGATAAAATGGAATTGGCAATATATGAGAAAGTAACAATGGGGACTGGTTCACAAGCCAATAATCCTTACTTACAAGAATGTCCAGAGCCAGTATCAAAAGCTTGTTGGGGTAATTATGCCATGGTTTCTTTAGCAACTGCTAAGAAATTAAGTTTAGATCAGGAAGTTGAATTAGATACGCTTGAAGTAGAAGTTTCAGTAAATGGTAAAACAGTAAAATTGCCATTTATTGTTCAGCCTGGTCAAGCTAATGATACCGTTGCCATTGCCATAGGATATGGACGCACAAAAGCTGGTAAGTCTGCCAATAACGTTGGAATAAATGTTTACCCTTTTGCTTCTATAATTAATGGAAATATTGCATTTTCAAATACAGGAGACGTTATCGTAAAAGCAACTGGTGAAACGGCTAAAATTGCTCGTACGCAAACTCACAATACTGTAATGGCTCGCCAGTCGGTTGTGCAGGAAACGGTATTGAGTGCTTATAAGAAAAATGTTGAAGCTGGACGTTTCAAGCCGTCAGTCATAACATCGGAAGGTAAGAAAGAAATATCCGCAGAAAACGGAAACAAACAAGAGATTAATACGAGTGGTGTTTCTTTATGGAATGGTCACAAATATAACAATCACGCATGGGGAATGGTCATCGACTTGAACACTTGCACGGGTTGTGCGGCTTGCGTCGTTTCTTGTAATGCTGAAAATAATATTGCCGTAGTAGGTCGTCAAGAAGTAATTAATCGTCGTGAGATGCACTGGATGCGAATTGACCGTTATTATTCTTCCGATGCTGACGTTGAAGATGCAAAAGGATTAGAACATGCTTCTGAAAATCCAGAGGTTATATTTCAACCAATGCTTTGTCAACACTGTAATAATGCTCCTTGTGAGACCGTTTGCCCAGTGTTAGCAACAACACACTCTACGGAAGGATTGAATCAAATGACTTATAATCGTTGTATTGGTACTCGTTATTGTGCTAATAACTGTCCATATAAAGTACGTCGTTTCAACTGGTTCCGTTACTACCAAACAGACGAATATGATTTCCAATTCAACAACGATTTAGGTCGCATGGTGATTAATCCAGAAGTAACAGTTCGTTCACGTGGAGTAATGGAAAAATGTTCGATGTGTATCCAACGTATTCAAGCTGGTAAATTGGAAGCGAAAAAAGAGAAGAGAAGACCTAAAGACGGAGAAATTCAAGTAGCTTGTGCTCAATCTTGTCCTACGGATGCTATTACCTTTGGAGATATGAACGATGAAACGTCAGAAATCACTAAATTATTAAATGCAGAACGTAAAGGTCGTGCATTTGGTGTAATTGAAGAAATCAACGTGAAACCAAATATTTCTTATTTAGTTAAAATCCGTAATAAGGAAGAGAAGGTAGTAAAAGGAGAAGGTGAAGTTAAGGAACACGCATAGTAAATAGAAACTAAAAATCTTAAATTAGAAATATATGTCGCACGTAGTATCACCCATAAGAGAAACCCTTGTTTCAGGCGGTAAATCTTATCATGACGTTACTAATGATATTTGTAAGCAAGTTGAAGGGGAACCTACCAAGGAGTGGAAAATCGCCTTTGGAGTTTCTTGTTTAGTATTCGCTTACGGTGCTTTTTGCTTAGGCTACACATGGTGGCAAGGCATTGGAGTATGGGGTTTGAATAAAACCATAGGTTGGGCATGGGACATCACCAACTTCGTATGGTGGGTGGGTATTGGTCATGCTGGTACACTTATCTCTGCCGTATTGTTATTGTTCCGTCAAAAATGGAGAACATCAATTAACCGTTCTGCTGAAGCAATGACCATCTTTGCTGTACTTTGTGCTGCATCATTTATTTTAGCTCACATGGGTCGTCCTTGGTTATTTCACTGGGCACTACCATTACCTAATACATTTGGTTCTTTGTGGGTAAACTTTAACTCTCCATTAGTTTGGGACGTTTTTGCTATCTCGACTTACCTTTCTGTGTCATTAGTATTTTGGTATATGGGTCTTGTTCCTGACTTAGCAACTATCCGTGACAGAGCTCAAACCAAAGCGTCTAAATTTTGGTATGGTGCATTCAGTTTAGGTTGGACAGGCTCAGCAAAAACTTGGGCTCGTTATGAGTATGTTTCTTTGATTTTGGCAGGTATTTCAACGCCATTGGTTCTTTCAGTACATACAATTGTATCAATGGACTTTGCAACTTCTGTAATTCCAGGTTGGCATACCACAATCTTCCCTCCATACTTCGTGGCCGGTGCGATTTTCTCAGGATTTGCGATGGTACAAAGTCTTTTGTTGATTACTCGTGTAGTTTTCAAATTAGAGGATTACATTACGATTGAACACATCGAAATGATGAATATTATCATTACTGTAACAGGTTCAATTGTTGGTATTGCTTATTTAACTGAATTTTTCATTGCTTGGTACTCAGGTGTTGAATATGAATCATACACTTTTATTAACCGTGCAACTGGACCTTACTGGTGGGCATATTGGATAATGATGACTTGTAATGTGGTATCTCCACAATTATTCTGGTTCAAGAAAATTCGTACAAGTATTTTAGTATCATTTGTGTTGTCAGTAGTTGTAAATGTAGGTATGTGGTTTGAGCGTTTTGTAATTATCGTATCATCTTTACACCGTGATTATCTTCCATCATCATGGGCAATGTTTACGCCAACGATGTTTGATATTGGTGATTATATTTTCTCATTTGGTTTATTCTTTACCTTGTTTTTCTTGTTTGCTAAATTTTTACCAGTAATTAATATGTTTGAGGTGAAGGCGGTAATGAAAGGTGTTTCAACAAACTATCCTTTCAAGAAAAAAGCATCAGGAGAAAAAGAGAAAGAAACAGTTCATTAATGGCTGTTGGCTTTTAGCTTTCGGCTATCAGCTTTGAACGAGTCATCATAAGAAAATTTGTAATAGAAATTTTTTAAAAAGCCAAAAGCCAAAAGCCGAAAGCCGAAAGCCAAAAAAACAATGGATTCAACAGAAAGATATTTAGTAGGAGTTTACGACGATGATGATGAAGTAGTCGCTGCCGTTACAGAAGTGAAAAACAGTGGTATAAAGATTGAAGAGGTTTATACGCCATTTCCAATTCATGGATTGGACGTAGCTCTCGGACATGCACGTACTCGTATTCCAATTGCCGCTTTTATGTTTGGCTGTTTGGGATTAGTATGTATTCTATCTTTAATGAGTTATACCATGTATTTTGATTGGCCTATGATTATTGGAGGCAAAGATTATTTCGCTTTGCCAGATTTTATTCCAATCGCTTTTGAAGGAACTGTTTTATTTACTGCTTTTGGAATGGTAACGACTTTCTTAGTATCAAACAGTTTATGGCCTGGTAAAAAACCAAGAACTTTTGATTTAAGAAGTACAGATGATAAATTTATTATGGCAGTAAATATGGCCAATAATAGAAAATCAGAATCTGAAATCGAAACAATTTTGAGAGCATCAGGTGCAATCGAAGTAAATGTTAAACAATTTTAGTTTAGTGGGTAATAGTTGATAGGTTTTAGTATTTCATTATTGATTTTACTAGGTCTTAACTCAATTACTTATTCCTAATATGACTTACGACTAATAATCAAAATCATGTTTACCAATAAAACAAAAAGTCTTTTACTATCAGGAGTTATTGCTTTGTCAATAACATCTTGTGCGGACAAACATAACAATCAAGGTACAGAATTTGCTCCAAATATGTATCACTCCGTTGGATATGAGCCTCTTTCTCAATCAGAAGGTGACACAAACCATATCAATCCTTACGGAATGAATATGCGTTTGCCAGTAAAAGGTACAGTTCCACGTAGATATTACGGACAACAGGCAAAAACAGATTCAATTGATGGCGATTTATTAGAGATGGATTTAATATCTCGAAACATAAAAGCGGGAGATATGGCATCATCTGAAAAATTACTAACCAATCCTTTTGAACCAACAGAAGTCAATCTTGAAGCTGGAAAATTGCAGTATGAAAGATTTTGTCAGCACTGTCATGGTGAAGCTGGAAAAGGAAATGGATTAGTAGCCAAATTGTATAAAGGTGTTCCAATTTATTCATCAGACGCTTTGAAAAATTTGAACGATGGACACATTTACCACACTATCACTCATGGGAAAGGACGTATGTGGGCTCATGGTTCTCAAATGTCATCATCTGACCGTTGGAAGATTGTACTTTACGTACACCAATTACAACAAGCGCCGTAGGTTAAGCTTGAAAATTTGAGGATTGGATGATTTTAAATTAATTAAATTTCAATCTTCAATAAATTTGCAAAATAGCGGTTAAAGAAAAGTGAAGTTGGATAGTGTTTATTCTCAAATCGTCACATTTTCAAATCATCAAATTATTTAATTTTTAAATTATCCAATTACACTAATGGCGGGACATTCACATTTTTCCCCATCTAATGTCGAAGAACATTTTGAGTTCACGGCAGAAGGTCGCAAAAGAGTTATTTATGCTTTCTTAGCAGGAACAATAGCACTTATTGTCGGAATATTTTTGTTATCTCGTGGAGAACACGAAGCCGTTCATGCTGTTGCAGAACACGGAGCAGAACATGGTAGTCATGAATCGGGTGGAGCAGTTTCACATCATGTGGCCTATGACTGGACAACCCGTATATGGGCAAATCTATGGTTGAATAGTGTGTTTTTTACGGGTATTGCTGTAATTGGAATGTTCTTTGTTTCAATTCAATACTTAGCAAAAGCAGGTTGGTCATCGGTAGTGAAACGAGTTGCAGAAGCATTTCCTCCATTTTTAATCGTTACAGGTTCAATCTTAATTTTTGTTTTCTTGTACAAAGGTGATGTTCTTTTCCACTGGATGCACGAAGGAATAACGGTTAAAGGTAGTGAGAATTACGATAAAGTTATTGCAGGAAAGTCAGGCTATTTGAATAAATGGTTTTTCTTAGGTCGTATGGTGTTCTTTTTTGGAGGATGGTTAATTCTTTGGAATTGGATGCGTAAGAAATCAATAGCGGAAGATTTGAATGGAGGAACAGAAAATTTTTACTCAATGGTAAAAATTGGAACAATCTTTATTCTTTTGATGGGGATTTCAAGTTCAATGTCAGCTTGGGATTGGGTTATGTCGATTGATGCTCACTGGTTTTCAACGATGTTTGGATGGTATATGTTTTCATCTTGGCACGTAACAGGTTTGGCAACAATAACATTAACCGTTTTATTTTTACAAGATAAAGGGTACATGAAATATGTAAATTCAAATCATTTACATGATTTGGGTAAGTTCATGTTTGCTTTCTCAATCTTCTGGACGTATGTATGGTTTGCTCAATTTTTGTTAATTTACTACGCTAACTTTCCTGAGGAAACAATATATTTCTTAGAGCGTTGGGAAGGTCATGACAAAATTTACAAGGCTACTGAAATTTTGAGCATTTTGTTCAACTTCTTATTTCCTTTATTGGTAATGATGTCACGTGATGCAAAACGTACACCAATATTCTTAAAAATTTGTTGTTCATTCATCATCGTTGGTCATTATTTAGATTTTTATCAAATGATTATGCCAGGAACAGTTGGGAAGCATGGAGGTTATGGTTTAGTAGAATTTGGAATGGTTGCCATGTTTGCTTCGGCGTTTATTTACGTTGTTTCAACGCAATTGACCAAAGCATCATTAATAGCGAAGAATCATCCATTCTTGGAAGAAGCCCTTCACCACGATATTTAGTATTTGATTGGTTGTTGAAAGCCAACCAATTATTTTCTGTAAAAATGCGATTAGTTAAAAACATTTCTATTCAACATTTTTTTATATAAGAGTAAGTAATTTGCTACTTGCCATTTTCATCAAGTAGTTTTACAAAGTAGAATTTATAACCAAAAATTAGCTAATAAAATGACATATTTAATAGGTCTTTTGTCGGTAGTATTCTTAGCTTTGGCAATCATGATTGTCAATAAGAGTATGGCTTTATCGAAAGGAATCAAAGGAGTAGAACAAGATCCAGATTCATCAGTAGATAGTGCAAATAATATAAATGCCATTGGATTCCTTGTGTTTTTAGTATTGGGTTCAATTGGTGCAACTTGGTCTTTTTTACATTCAAGACCAGATTTATTGCCAATAGCTGCTTCCAATCACGGATTGATTACCGATAGAATGTTTTGGATTTCAATGGGTGTAATTACATTTGCATTTTTTGTTACAAACACTTTGTTGTTCATTTTCCCGTTTTTATATCGTTATAAAAAAGGAAGAGTTGCCTCGTTTTATCCAGTGAATCACAAATTAGAATTGATTTGGACAGTTATTCCAGCGGTTGTAATGGCAGTTTTAGTATTCTCAGGGTGGAGAACTTGGAGAGATATTACTTCACAAGCACCTGATAATGCTGTAGTTATCGAATTAACAGGTCACCAATTTGGATGGTACGTTCGATATTCAGGAAATGATGATCAAAAATTAGGAAACCACAACTACAAGTTAATTAATGAAACTAATTCATTAGGGATGGATTTTACAGACGAACATTGTTTTGATGATTTTACAGCGAATGAAATGCACTTACCAAAGGGCGTTCCAGTTTTACTGAAAATTAATGCACAAGATGTTTTGCACTCAGTTTATTTACCTTATCATCGTGTTAAAATGGACGCAGTTCCAGGAATGCCCACGAAGTTTTGGTTTACTCCGAATAAGACTACTGACGAAATGCGTTACATAACGGGTAATCCAGAGTTTAACTTCAAATTAAATTGTACTGAGGTATGTGGACGTGGACATTTTGGTATGGCAATTACTGTTTTTGTAGATGAACCAGAAGAATATGCAGCCTGGTGTAAAGCACAAAAACCATTTTTGACTCAAAATCCTGATTATTTAGCAAAGGTGCCAGAGAAATTAAAATCAAAAGCACAAAGATACATTGAAGTTGCCGCTCCAGCATCAGCAACTGACAGTACAAAAGCAGGTGGTGCAACACCAGCAGCAGCAACTTCATTAAGATAACATTTAGCTATTCAATAAAGAATAAATTAAAAAAATCATGGCAACTGAGACATTACAAGCAATTGACACTCATGCACATTCACACGATGAGCATGAACATCACGAGTTGGGCTTCGTTCAAAAGTACATCTTTTGTGAAGATCACAAAACAATTGCAAAACAATATTTGATTTCTGGTATTATCTGGGCATTTTTCGGAGGTGCTATGTCAATCATTTTCCGCTTACAATTAGGTTTTCCCAACATGGATTTATCGTGGTTAAAACCAGTTTTAGGTCATTGGATTGTAGAAGGAAAATTAGAAAAAGAATTTTATTTAGCCCTTGTAACCATGCACGGAACCATTATGGTATTCTTTGTATTGACTGCAGGTCTTTCAGGAACATTCTCAAATTTCTTGATTCCACTGCAAATTGGAGCAAGAGATATGGCATCTGGATTTATCAACATGCTTTCTTATTGGTTCTTCTTTGCGGCATCAATAATCATGTTTGCTTCGTTGTTTATTGAAACAGGTCCAGCATCGGGCGGTTGGGTAATCTATCCTCCATTAAGTGCTTTACCACAAGCAATGCCAGGTTCTGGTTTGGGTATGACATTGTGGCTATCCAGTATGGCATTATTCATAGTTTCACAATTGATGGGAGGTATTAATTATATCTGTACAATCATCAACTTGCGTACCCGTGGAATGTCATTTACCAAGCTACCTTTGACAATTTGGGCATTCTTCTTTACTGCAATTTTAGGTTTATTGTCATTCCCAGTATTATTATCGGCTGCATTGTTATTGATTTTTGACCGTAGCTTTGGAACATCGTTTTATTTATCTGAAATCTATATTGGTGGAGAAGCATTACCAAACATTGGTGGGTCAGCAATCCTTTATCAACATTTATTCTGGTTCTTAGGACACCCAGAGGTTTATATAGTGTTGTTGCCAGCTTTAGGTATTACTTCGGAAATTATTGCAACTAATTCTCGTAAGCCTATCTTCGGGTATCGTGCAATGATTGGTTCATTGATGGGAATTACCTTACTTGCTTTCATCGTTTGGGCTCATCACATGTTCGTAACGGGAATGAATCCATTCCTCGGTTCGGTATTTATGTTCTTGACTTTAATTATCGCAGTACCATCTGCGGTGAAAGCCTTTAATTACATTACAACACTTTGGAGAGGAAATATTATTTTCACCCCTGCGATGTTATTCTCAATTGGTTTAGTTTCGTTATTCATCTCTGGTGGTTTAACAGGTATTATTCTTGGTAACTCTGCTCTTGATATTAATTTACACGATACCTATTTTGTAGTTGCCCATTTTCACTTAGTAATGGGTGCAGCATCATTCTTCGGACTAATGGCAGGAGTTTATCACTGGTTCCCTAAAATGTTTGGTAGAATGATGAATAAAACCGCTGGTTATGTTCACTTTTGGTTCACATTTGTAGGTGTTTATTGCGTATTCTTTCCAATGCACTATATCGGTTTAGCTGGCTTTCCACGTCGTTATTATTCATTTACAGCACTTGGAAATGGAAGAATGGAAGCATTTGTTGATATGAATATGTTTATTTCAATTGCGGCTATTATTACCTTTACGGCACAGGCAATTTTTACAGTAAACTTTATTTATTCAATTTTCAAAGGAAAAAGAGCACCTCAAAACCCTTGGAGTTCAAATACATTGGAATGGACAACACCAGTAGTTCCAGGACACGGAAACTGGGAAGGAGAAATTCCAGCCGTATATCGTTGGCCTTATGATTATAGCAAGCCAGGTTCAACAACCGATTTTATTCCGCAGAACGTTCCCTATTCAGCAACACTTGAATCAAACTTCCCAGAGGAAAATGAAGAAATTGCGAAAGAAAAAGAAATCGAAGGATTATTAGATATTCAGAATTCATCTTATAATCACTAAGAAATAAATACCTCTAAAAATTGAGAATATATTAACTAAGAAAACTCTGGTTAATATATTCTCAATTTTGTTTAAAGACGATTTGAAGTTTGATTATTCAAAGAATTGCTTGGATTAAAATGATTAATATTGAACATAAAATTTACGTATTATATATACTTTGAATAGGTGTAAATCATCTTGTGTAATTGTAAATATTAAAATACTAAGATGTTTTAATTCAAACCATCTTTTTTAAATCCGTTTTCAATTAATATTAAAAACAATGTTATTCCGAAAATTAGGTATCGCCACTATTATTACCGTTTATTTGTTAGTTTTAGCGGGTGGAATTGTGCGTAGTACTGGCTCGGGGATGGGTTGCCCTGATTGGCCAAAATGTTTTGGAATGTTGATTCCTCCAACGGAAGCGAGTCAATTACCGTCAAATTATCAGCAAATTTATGCAGCAAAACTGCACGGAGAAGTCGAATTTAATGTTACTAAGACATGGATTGAATATGCAAATCGTTTATTAGGAGCATTAACTGGAATCATTGTATTTGCTACATTTATTGCTTCATTTTCTTATTGGAAGAAGGATAAAACAATCACTATTTTATCATTTTTAGGAGTAATCTTGATTGGAGCGAATGGAGCCTTAGGAAAATATGTAGTAGATTCTTTCCTAAAACCAGGGATTGTTACTTTACACATGATGTTAGCTATTTTAGTAATATTTGTGTTATTATATGCCATTGCAAGAGCATGGGCAAAAGTAATTCAAACAGAAAATGTGGGGAAAAAGCCATTTTTGAATAAAATATTGATTCTTGTGCTTGTTCTTTCAACTTCGCAAGTACTCTTGGGAACACAAGTACGTGAAGCGATTGATAAAGTGATTGCCAGCCCAATTTTTGGTTATCATCGTGAGACTTGGATTGAACAAATGGGTTTGCCTTTTTATATCCATCGTTCCTATTCTTTGTTGATTTTAGCTTTACATATTTATTTAATCTGGCAACTTAAAATGAATATTCAACAGCAAGGGATTATATATAAGTTTATGCAAGTGTTGGTTTTGTTAATTATAATTGAAATTTTAACAGGAACAATAATGGCTTATTTGGGTGTTCCAGCCTACATTCAGCCAATACATTTGACCTTAGCGATAATATCATTAGGGATTCAGTTTGTAATTTTGCTATTATTAAATTTTAAAAACGTAACACGGTTATCCCAATCGTGAAAGAAATGATTACGACAAACGAAAACATGTCAATCAATACCGCTTCAAAAGTTAAAGCATACTACGAATTATTGAAATTCAGACTTTCAGCATTAGTAGCATTTTCAGGAGCTTTTGGATATTCACTGGCAGTAGATAGAATAGATTGGTGGAAATTAACACTCATTAGCTTGGGTGGATTTTGTATTACAGGTGCAGCAAATATTGTCAATCAAATCAAGGAAATTGAATTGGATAAATTGATGAAACGCACACAAAATCGTCCCTTACCAACTGGAAGGCTAAGTGTGTATGAAGCATCAATATTTTGCATAATTCTCTTTATAATTGCCAGTTATATTCTTTTCGTAGAATTTAATTACAAGGCTGGATTGTTAGGCGTTCTTTCCTTCTTATTATACGGATTTGTTTATACGCCTTTAAAAAGAGTTGGACCAATTTCCGTATTCGTAGGAGCATTTCCAGGAGCATTTCCTCCAATGATTGGATGGGTCGCTGCGACAAATGCTTTCGGCTTAGAACCAGGTATTTTATTTGCGATACAATTCTTTTGGCAATTCCCTCATTTTTGGGCAATAGCTTGGGTGGCGGATGAAGATTATCAACGGGCAGGATTCAAAATGTTACCTAATAATGGACACAAAGATTTACGCACGGCAATAACCATGATGATTTATACTATCTTTCTTGTACCGTGCGGATTTATACCTCATTTATTGGGTATGACAGGTTTCAATTCAGCCATTGTTGCCGTTGTTTGTGGCATTTTATTTTTATCACAAACTTTTTATTTAATGTTAAAAACTTCCGATAAGGCAGCTTTAATGATGATGTTTGGTTCGTTTATTTACTTACCAATTGTTCAAATTGCTTTTTTAATGGATAAATTATAAAATCATGACACAAGAGCATTTAGCTAATATAAATCTCGATGAGCCAGAAGAGACTCGCTCGATGAACCCCAAAAAATTCATGCTTTGGCTTGCTATCGTATCCATCTTGATGATGTTCGCTGGATGGACATCGGGATACTTAGTCCGTAAAGCCGAAGGACGCTGGCACGAGTTTGAAATGCCAACAATTTTCTGGTATTCAACTGGGATATTGTTAATTAGTAGTATTTTTATGTTTTTCGCTGTGAGAGCTGCAAAAAATAACAATTTCAGTACCCTAAAAATAGCAATATCTATTACTTTTGTATTCGGGTTAGGTTTTCTGACAACTCAGGTGCTTGGTTTTTCTGATTTAATCAAAAATCAACTCTATTTTGCAGGAAGTGATGTAGCAGCATCTTGGCTTTATGCACTTATAGGATTGCACGCTGCCCATGTAATTTCGGGATTAGTGGTATTATTGATTTCCTTGGTTTCATCATTTAGATTTTCGAACGAAAAGAAAAATCTCACCAGAATTCAGTTATGTGCTACATATTGGCACTTTTTAGATATTCTCTGGTTATATTTGTTCTTATTTTTATATTTCAATAGATAGTTTCTGTTATAAATTACTAATTAAAACCGTTAAAAAATGTCTGCAATACACGCTCCTGCCGTTCCTGAAAAATTAACTTGGACGGGTGGTTCAGAACCAATGAAAGCAAGTTATGGAAAACTCATGATGTGGTTTTTCTTA
>JACMRQ010000310.1 GCA_014376355.1 Arcicella sp.
AAAGTAGTTATCGAAGCTCATGCCGATGAAATTTCTTGGTTTGTAAATTATATTGATGATAATGGATATATTTTTGTCTGTAGAAATGGTGGTTCTGATGCCGTGATTGCTCCTTCAATGCGTTGTAACTTGCACACTAAAAAAGGTGTTGTCAGTGGTATTTTTGGTTATCCTGCCATCCATGTTAGAGATACCTCAAAAGATAAAGCTCCAACGGTCAATGATATTTTTATTGATTTAGGTGCTGCCAACAAAAAAGAAGTTGAAGAAATGGGCGTTCACGTGGGAACGGTTGTAACTTTTGTGGATGGTTTAATGGAATTAAACGATAAATTTTACGTTGGTCGTGCATTGGATAATCGGATGGGTGGTTATATGATTGCGGAGGTTGCCCGAATGTTAAAGGAAAGCGGTATTATATTGCCGTTTACACTATATGTTGTCAATGCTGTTCAAGAAGAAATTGGATTACGTGGGGCTGAAATGATAGTAAGACGTTTAAAACCAGATCTCGCCATTATTACCGATGTTACCCACGATACGCAGTCACCGATGTACAATAAGAAAAAGCAAGGCGATTTAAAATGTGGAAAAGGACCCGTAATTTGTTATGGTCCAGCGGTGCAAAACAATGTTCGTGATTTCATTCTTGATGTAGCTGCTGCCAAAGAAATTGCCATTCAACGCCAAGCGGTTTCTCGTTCAACAGGAACGGACACGGATGCCTTTGCTTATTCAACGGAAGGGGTTGCTTCGGCATTAATTTCATTACCTTTGAAGTATATGCACACAACGGTTGAAACTGTTCACAAAGACGACGTTCAAAAAGTTATTGATCTAATTTACAGTACATTACTGGCTTTGAAGGGTAATGAAGATTGGCGATATATTAAGTAATGAGAGGAAAAATTAATCAATAATCAGGTAATCGAATGAGAATTATTTAGTGAATAAATCAGAACTATTCGTATTCAATTCCGTAGATAAATGAGTTTAGATTTTCTGGTAAATTGAGTGATATTTCAACCAAATTTATTGTACACGGATTAAAAGGATTAGACACGAATTGTATTTTTATAGGTGTCTAATTTTCTTAATCCGTGTATAAATATTATACTCCTTTCATACTCAAAGCAACCCGTTTTCGAGCAATATCCACTTCCATTACTCGTACTTTCACGTGTTGTTGCAATTTCACGACTTGATTTGGGTCAGAAACGTATTGATTAGCTAATTGAGAAACATGGACTAAGCCATCCTGTTTTACGCCAACGTCCACAAAACAACCGAAAGCAGTAATATTTGTTACAATTCCTGGTAAAATCATACCTTCATATAAATCTTCTATTTTCTTAACATTTGGATCAAATTCAAAAGCAATTAATTGCTCTCTGGGGTCACGGGAAGGCTTTTCTAATTCCTTCATAATATCTTGAAGGGTCAATAAACCAATCTTTGGCGTAATATAATCCTTCAAAATGATGCGTTTCTGCAATTCATTAGAAGTCATTAAATCCTTCACAGTGCATTTCAAATCTTTTGCCATTTGTTCCACTACGGGATAGGTTTCGGGGTGAACCGCTGAATTATCCAAAGGGTTTTTAGCTTCGTGAATTCTCAAAAATCCAGCACATTGTTCAAATGCTTTATCTCCTAAACGAGCCACTTTCTTGATTTGATTGCGAGACGTAAAATTACCATTTTCTTGACGAAACTTAACCACATTTGCTGCAATTGCTGGACCTAAACCTGCCACATAACTTAGCAAATGTTTTGAGGCAGTATTGAGATTTACGCCCACTGCATTTACACAACTTTCCACGACAGCATCCAAAGAATCTTTCAATAAATTCTGTTCAACATCGTGTTGATATTGACCAACACCAATGGATTTTGCATCAATTTTTACTAATTCGGCCAAAGGATCCATCAATCTACGACCAATTGAAACGGCTCCCCGAACGGTAATATCTTTGTCTGGAAATTCCTCACGAGCAATGGCGGAAGCTGAATAAATGGACGCTCCTTGTTCAGAAACGGCAAAAATTTGAGGTATTTTTTTGAATGGTAATTTCTTAATAAAATCTTCCGTTTCACGTCCTGCCGTACCATTTCCAATGGCAATTGCTTCGATTTGATATTTTTCGGATAAAGTTAAAACCTTATCCTGAGCTTCTGAAGGCTTATCGAATGGATAAATTACTGTATCTGCCAACAAATTTCCTTGAGCATCCAGAACCACTGTTTTACAACCTGTGCGATATCCAGGATCAATAGCAAGTACATTTTTTTGTCCCAAAGGCGAAGCCAATAATAACTGCCGAAGGTTCTGAGCAAAAATTCTAATTGCCTCATTATCTGCTTTCCCTTTCGATAATCCCGCAAATTCATTTTCAATAGAAGGCTTCATTAATCGCTTATACGAATCCGTAATAGCGAGTTCAACTTGTTCTTTAGCTTCTGGGAGTCCACGCAGGAAGATTCTATCCAAAGATTCCAGAGCATTGTCTTCTCCTGGCGAAATTATTACGGATAAAAAGCCTTCTTCTTCACCTCTACGAATCGCCAAAAGTCGATGTGAAGGCACTTTTTTTAAAGGTTCATTAAAATCAAAATAATCTCGGTATTTGACACCCTCTTCTTCTTTATTTTTCTTCACTTTTGCATACACAATTGCTTCTCGGTCGAACACTTTACGAATGGCATTTCGAGCCTCCACATTTTCATTTACCCACTCTGCCATAATGTCTCTTGCCCCTTGCAATGCCTCTTGAACATTGGCAACTTTATCGTTTAAAAACGATTCTGCTTTTTTAAGAACACTTTGCTCTTTTTGCTCAAAAATCAGCTTTGCCAAAGGTTCTAAACCTTTTTCAATGGCGATGCTCGCACGAGTTTTTCGCTTTTGTTTATAAGGTAAATAGAGGTCTTCTAATTCTTGAAGGTGATATGCATTTTGAAGTCTTTGTAATAATTCAGGTATCATTTTTCCTTGCTCCTCAATTGACTTAATAATGCTCTCACGACGTTTATCGGCATCTTTTAACTTCGTCCAAAGTTCTTTAATATCAAGAA
Organism: Arcicella sp.; assembly: GCA_014376355.1. Taxonomy (GTDB): domain Bacteria; phylum Bacteroidota; class Bacteroidia; order Cytophagales; family Spirosomataceae; genus Arcicella. The sequence goes on from JACMRQ010000310.1 coordinate 3,076, forward strand.
TTTGTACTTCATCGAGACTGCCAGTAGCTTCTTTTCTATATCGGGCAATAAAAGGAACGGTTCCGCCTTCATCAAATAAATTAATGGTACTTTGTACTTGATGGGTCATCACGCCCACCGAATTTGCAATGATTTGGATTTGTTGTTTATTCATTATCGTTTTTTTTATTTTCTAATCATCAAAATATGTTCAATGCCATCTTCTAAATAAACCTCTTCAATTTGCTGGAAATCAAAGGATTCATAATACTTTTTGAGGTATAACTGAGCACCAATTTTTATTGAAATACCTCCGTAAAGTTCTTCTAAAAGTTCAATAGAATTTTTCATTAATTGTTTGCCAATTCCTTTTCTACGAGCTAAGGGAGAGGTAACAACTCGCCCAATAGATGCTTCATCGTAAGAAATTCCTGCTGGCACGATACGAGTATATGCCATCACTTTTTGAGAATTCGTATCGAAACCTATTAGGTGATAACACTTAAAATCCTTATCGTCCAAATCTTGAAAAGGGCAATTTTGTTCCACAATAAAGACCTCATTGCGAAGTTGAAGAATTTGGTATAATTCAGTTGTAGTGAGATTTTTAAAATGTTTGTGATACCAAGTGATATTCATAATTGCTGAAGTTTAAACGGCTTTTTGTTATGTATTTTAATTTAATGAGAGGTTGGATTGAGGTATTTTTCCTAATAAATTTCTAAAAGCTAAATCCTTATTTTATCTTTGTAAAAACCAGAATATAAATCCAATATTATGCTCAAAAGAATAATTTTTTCGTTGATTTTATTGATTGTTTTTTATAGAGTAGATGCTCAAAGAAATACTTCTAATTACGAAATTGCCTACAAAAAAGCATTGCAAATATATAAAAGTGCTGATTTTGAAAAGGCTCAGAAAGAATTTGAAGCATTGTGCAACAATCGTGTTGATTCGCCCCTTATTCCTTATTCCTTTTATTTTAATGCCCTTTCTTTTACAAAATTGCAGAAATATTTTGAGGCAAAAACAACTTTAAGAAATTTATTAGCGCTTTATCCAAATTGGAGTCAAAAAGAGGAGATAAATTACCTTTTTGCCAATATTGCTTTTGAGGAAAAGAATTATGTTGATGCCTTAAATATTGCACAATCTATCGATTCAGAGCCTTTTCAAGATGATTTAACGGAAATGAAATCTTTTTACATTGGACAAATTGTTTCCTTAAAAATACTTCAAGATTTAAGAAAAAAATTTCCCGATGAGAGTATTTTATTTGAAAAGAAGAATAAAGTTGTCCTAAATAGTCAATCTAATTCATCCCTTCCAAATGACAGACAATTGAAGGGGTATTATAATTTTGGAATTCTTTTACCGCTTGATATTGAGTCCCTTGATCCAGAAAAGCCTCGCAAAAATCAGTATGCTTTAGATATTTATCAAGGTATGAAAATGGCAAAATCTACACTTTTGAAGGAAGGAATTACCGTTAATTTATTTACGTATGACGTAACGAATAATCCCGATGAAATGATGGAATTGGTTAATAATCGATCGTTTAATAAAATGGATTTATTGGTAGGGCCCTTATTTACAGAAACCAATAAAGTGGCAACAGCCTATTGCGAAACGAATCAGATTCCAATTGTAAACCCAATGTCAAATAATCGGAAGATTTTGGATGAATATAATCTCTCATTTTTAGCCCAACCTTCCGCTGAAATGCAAGCGATAAAAGCAGTGGATTTTGTGAGAAAGCAAGCATTTACAGGTAGGAATACGGCCATTTACTATACAGATTCACCGAATGATTCCACAATGGCGGCAACCTATCGTCAGCAGATGGAAAAGATTGGTTATGAGGTAGTTAAGTTTGAAAAAATACTTGCTTTTTCTGACGATATTGGCTCGAAATTACCTGTAAATAAGGTTAGTCATATTTTTATGTCAACTTCGGATAAAAAAGCAGGACTTTCGATGATTACGGCTTTAAACAAAAAGGATTATATGTCGCCATTGATTACAACGGCGGAGGCCTTTAACTCCTCAAATTTGAGTAATGGGACACTTTCAGGACGTGAAGTTTACTGTATTGATCCCGAATTTGTAGATTTAGAAAAGCCAGAAGCAGATAGTTTTCGAAAGGATTACTTTTCAAAATACGGAATTATTCCTTCTTATTATTCCTTTCATGGATATGATTTAGCCCTTTTTTGGGGTAGAATTTTAGGCAGAAATGGTAGTAATATCCGCAAAGGTTTGGATAGTAGAGATTCTTACAAAGACATTTATAATCTTTCTGGTTTCAATTATATCAAATCTCAAGACAATCAAGTATTGCCTGTAACAACTTTTCAAAATTATAAATTTGTATTAGCAAAATAATGCGTTAACTCGAAATAATATTAAAAGACGTATTTTTCGATTTACAGTATCACACAAAATATCATGGCATTAATTAATTCAGAACAACTTTTTCAAAAAGCAAAAAACTTTATCCCCGGAGGTGTAAATTCGCCCGTGCGGGCATTTCGTGCGGTGGGAGGAAATCCTATTTTTATCAAATCAGCTAAAGGAGCATATCTTCATGATGAAGATGGTAATTCATACATTGAACTTATTAATTCTTGGGGACCTATGATTTTAGGACACGCCCATGAATTGGTAGAAAAAGCTGTTTTGGATGCTATTCAAGACGGTTTTTCTTTTGGAGCTCCAACTCGTAGGGAAGTAGAAATGGCGGAATTAATTTGTTCAATGGTTCCCTCCGTAGAGAAAGTTCGTATGGTGAATTCGGGTACGGAAGCCACAATGTCAGCCTTGCGAGTGGCACGTGGATATACTGGAAGGGACAAAATGATAAAATTTGAAGGTAATTATCATGGTCACGGAGACTCGTTTTTGATTGCTGCAGGTTCGGGAGCCATGACCTTTGGCGAACCCGATAGTCCAGGGGTTACAAAGGGCGTTGCCAATGATACATTAACCGCTCAATATAATAATTTAGTCGCCGTGCAGACCTTGGTAGATGCTAATAAAGGACAAATTGCCTGCATTATTCTTGAACCCGTAGTTGGAAATATGGGCTTAGTGAAACCAGTTGAAGGCTTTTTGGAAGGACTCCGTAAGATTTGCGATGAAGAAGGAATCGTATTGATTTTTGATGAAGTGATGACAGGTTTTCGTTTATCAAAAGGCGGTTTTCAGGAACGTTGTGGTGTAATTCCAGATATGACAACCATGGGTAAAATTATTGGTGGCGGTATGCCAGTAGGTGCCTATGGAGGGAAAAAAGAAATTATGGATATGGTTTCTCCTTTAGGTCCCGTTTATCAAGCTGGTACACTTTCGGGAAATCCGATTGCGATGGCGGCAGGTTTGGCAATGCTTAACCATTTGAATACTTCGCCTTCAGTTTATACTCGTTTGGAAGAAATTGGAACTACTTTAACCAATGGAATGAAAGCCAATATGAATAAATTAGGCTTAAATTATACACTCAATCACGTAGGTTCAATGTTTACTTTATTCTTTACCGATAAAGCAGTAAACAATTTTGAAGATGCGAAAACCTCAGATACGGCATTATTTGGTAGATATTTTCAAGCCATGTTGAAACGTGGAATTTATCTTGCTCCCTCACAATACGAAGCCATGTTTCTTTCAACCGCTTTGACTGATGAGCATATTCAAAT
>JACMRQ010000311.1 GCA_014376355.1 Arcicella sp.
ACAAAAACTTCAAAAACTTAATGCCAAATTTAACGTAGAAATAAATCCTTCAATTGCTCTTTCTCCAGAACATTTAATTCTTTTTAATAAATATAAAAATCACGTTCCTTTTGATGCCGCTCCTTCTTTGACTCACCTTTTGTTCGATGATAAACTTAGCAATATTTTTGATTCTTACGAAGTTTGTATTTATGATGAAATGAAACTGATTGCTTGCGGATTTTTTGACCTGGGAAAAGATGCTTCAACAGGTATTACGTGTTTTTATGATCCTGATTATCAGAAATATAGCCTCGGAAAGTATTTGATGTTTTTGAAAATGGATTTCAGTAAAAAGCAAGAAATATCTTTTTTTTATCCAGGATATTTTGCTCCAAATTTCCCTATGTTTGATTATAAATTAGACTTGGCAAAGCCCTTTCTTGAGTTTTTAGATTTATCAACGAGCCAATGGAAACCCTTTGAAGAATACGAATATTCAGAAACACCTTTTGCTGAAATGACCCAGAAATTAGAAGAACTTTCAGCCTGTTTAACCAAACGAAATTTTGAACATACTTTCCTAAAATACGAATATTTTGATGCAGAACTCTCCGCAACAATGAACGGGACAGGAACGTTTGATTTTCCTATTTTTTTATTATGTTTTGAAAGAGATAATAGTATTTCTAATCCAATTATTATTTATGATGTCATTTCTCGACAATATCATTTAGTTGTTTGTGATGTTGTCTATCATCTTAATAATGAGAAGATTAAATTAGATTTTTATAACGAAAATCTTTTACAAATGACTCAACATCTGTTTGCCACAGAATCTGCCGAGGCGATGGCTTTAGTGGTTTCTAAGTCATTGCAGAAAACGATTGGAGAAATGAAATCTTAGTATTAAAATGATTGACCATACTTTTCAAGAAATAAAAACAATTAAAATAACTTTTTTTTACAAGCGTTATAAAACGTCACATAATTTGAAATTGAGATTGCAACCACATGAAAAATAAAATCCTTCAAATTCTCTTGGTAATTGCCGCAGTCGTGGGCTTGAATATTTTAGCCAATTACTTCTTTTTTAGAGTAGATCTTACCGAAGAAAAACGTTTTACGATTAATAATGCCACAAAAAACCTGCTCAAAAACCTTGATGATGAGGTCTATGTGAAGGTATACCTTACGGGGAAAGGCATTCCTGCGGGCTTCAAACGTTTAGAAAATGCCGTGCGGGAAACCTTAGACGAATTTCAGATTTACGGAGGAACAAATATAAAATATGCTTTTATCGACCTCAATTCGGAATATAAAGATGAAAAAACTCGTAACGAAAAAATAGTCCAACTTGCTCAAAAAGGTATTCCGCCCACCAATGCAATGGCAAATGAGGATGGAAAAAAAACCCAGAGTTTGATAATTCCAGGAGCAGTCATTACCTACAAGGGCAAAGAAATTGCGACACTTTTATTGAAAGGTAACAAATTGTCATCTCCCCAAGAGATTCTCAATCAGTCTTATGAAGGCGTGGAGTATCAATTGGCTTCTGCCATAAAAAACATTACTGCTACACAGAAAAAGAAAATTGGTATTTTTGTAAATTACTCAAAATTACCAGCCGTCAATCAGTTAGATTTGATTAGTGCTTTGAAGAAAAATTACGAACTATATCCCGTTGATTTAAGACAATCGCCTACCCTTGATGGTTTGGATGCCGTTTTAGTAATGAAGCCCGACCAAGTTTTTAATGATGATGATAAATATAAAATTGACCAATTTATTATCAACGGAGGCAAAGCATTATTTTTCATGGATGCCGTCAAAGTTGATTCTGTGGCTCGTGAAGGAAGTTTGGCACAGGTCCAAAGTGTGGGTTTGGAAGATTTATTGTTTAAATATGGGGTACGACTCAATTCAAATTTAATTAAGGATGCTCAAATGTGTGCCGCTATTCCTTTGGATGTGGGTAATTTTGGCAATAAAGCTAATATTCAACTCATACCGTGGCAATATTATCCATTAATAAATACTTTCGGTAAATCACCAATTGTTAAGAACTTAGATGCTATTTACACAAAATATGTTGGGTCGTTAGATACCATTAGAGCTAATGGAATTTCTAAAATTCCGTTATTAATGACTTCAAGGTACACCCAGATTTTGAAAGCTCCTGCGGTAATGAGTTACAATTTTGCCAATAAAAAATTGGATGCGAATCAATATAAAGCAGGAGTTCAAATGGTAGGAATTTTGTTAGAAGGCAAATTTGAGTCTCTATTCAAAAATAGAATCCTGCCAACTGATTCTCGTTCAGCCACTTTCAAATCAGAAGGAAAACCTTCAAAAATTATTGTATGTTCAGATGGAGATATTCCTGTAAATGATTTCGATAAAAAGCAAAATACGCCTTTGCCTTTAGGTTTTGATAAATATTCAGGCAATACTTTTGCCAATAAAGATTTTGTCTTGAATGCCATTGATTACCTTTTGGATGATAATGGAGTAATCACTGCAAGGAATAAAGAGGTAATTTTGCGTCCATTAGACAAAGTAGCTTTGCAAGATGAACGTGAATATTGGCAAATTATTAATCTTGTTATTCCTATTGTAGTATTAACTTTGGTGGGTTTATTAAAAGGTTTTTTGCGAAAAAGGAGGTATGCGCAGCATTAAATATTTTATTTTCACGGCTAATTATCTGATTATCAAGGAAAATAAAATAATTGTTAATTTTAAGTTATTTAGGCTTGCATAATTACCTGATAAGCCGTAATTTTGCACCACGTTAAAAAGAAACGGTAATGGTTTAATAGCTCAGTTGGTTCAGAGCACCTGCCTTACAAGCAGGGGGTCCAAGGTTCGAATCCTTGTTAGACCACCATTAAGATTATTATTTTGGTTTAATAGCTCAGTTGGTTCAGAGCACCTGCCTTACAAGCAGGGGGTCCAAGGTTCGAATCCTTGTTAGACCACCAAAAAAAAGCCGTTCAATTTGAACGGCTTTTTTGTTTTTAACCCCTCTTAAAATCGTCCTCTCAAATGCTTCCCAAAATCTGTTACCGAATAAAAAACCTTTACGAGTAAGTATTCATAAAGATTTTTCAAGAATACCTATAATATTTCATAGAACCAAACTCCTTTAAACGTTTTATCTTAAATCGAAATTATGTCTATTCTAACAGCATAGCGGGACGCTCTACTAACCGAAGATTCTAAAAAAATATTGCTATGGTTATTAATTATATAGTCATACTTAAATGGAAAGAAAATTATACGTTCTTTCATCTTCGAGATGGAAAAGCGAAGATGTATGCCTATTGTATTCGCTCGTATGAGCATATTTTACGGGCAAAAGGCTTCTCATGTGTACATAAATTGTTCATGATTAACCCTCTGTATTTGCTTAATTATGGTAACGATGAAAATTAGATAACTATGCAAAATAACCTTATTGCTGAGGTTTCTCGGAGACGTAAGGGGAATTTGAAAGAAGTTTGAATTTCTGTCATTGTAAGTGAAACTAAGCAATCTATTTATTTATGAATAGAACATTTCAATTCTAATTGTGTCAATCCCACAGATTGCTTTAAGGCATCATGAGCATTATTCAGTAGTATAACGGTCGGTTTTATAATTGAAAATGAAGTGTGTTCTAAAAATTTAATGATGAAATCAGTATTGATAACATTTCCGTATCTCGTAAAATAAATTTATTTTTACGAGATACGGAAATGTCGGAGAATTGAATGGCTTTCACCTGTTTTGTATCCATGTTCTAATTCCAAACTTTGTTCGTTCGTTAAAATGACTGTAAATGTTCTGCCCATAAAATTAAAATTATAAATAAATTTAATGACATCACTTTATTCTAAATACACATTTATATTTATTTGAGAATGACATACTCTAAAAATATCTCCAAACTCAATTTATCAAACCCCAACAACGCAATCTATTAAAATCTTCCCTAACTTAGAGCAAACAAATAAAATCAGCAAATGCAGTTAATCCTTCATCAATTTAATTTAAAACTTCGGCATACTTTTACCATCACGCATGAGTCTCGTGATGTGCAACCTACGCTCATAGTCGAGCTTCGAGATGGTGATTTTCGTGGTTTTGGAGAAGCAACCGAAACACCTTATTATGGCGTAACGATGGAGAAAATGATAACTCAATTAGAGGCAGTTCGTTTGCTCATTGAAAATTATGACCTCCAAAATCCAGAACAATTTTGGGTAGATATGTACTCTCATCTCAAAGATGACCATCCTTTTGCGTTATGTGCCTTAGATATTGCTGCCAATGACCTTTGGGCAAAGAAAAAAGGACAACCATTATATAAACTTTGGGGTCTAAATACTGCCAATAATCCCATTACGGATTATACGATCGGCATTGATACCATTGAGAAAATGGTTGAAAAAATGCAAGAAATGCCTTTTCCATTGTACAAAATTAAATTAGGTACAAAAGACGATATCAAAATTGTACAAGAACTCCGCAAACATACCGATGCCGTTTTCAGAGTAGATGCCAACACGGCTTGGGACGTGGAGGAAACATTGCAAAATGCTATTGCTTTGAAGGAATTAGGCGTAGAATTCATCGAACAACCCATGAAAGCCGATAATTGGGAAGGCATGAAACGGATTTTTGCTGAATCGGTTTTGCCAATTATGGCAGATGAAAGTTGCATTGTGGAGGATGATGTGGCTCGCTGTTACGGTTTTTTTCACATCATTAATATCAAACTCATGAAATGTGGAGGACTCACTCCCGCAAGGCGTATGATTGCCCACGCTCGGAAATTGGGATTGAAAGTAATGGTGGGTTGCATGACTGAATCCAACGTGGGCTGTTCCGCCATTGCTCAATTATTGCCTTTGTTAGATTACGTAGATATGGATGGAATTCTTTTGGTGGACGACCAAATTTCAACGGGTATTACGATTGATTATGGCAAAGTAATTTATGCCGATGAAAATGGAACGGGAGCGGGGTTACGATAAATAATTAATAAATGAACCACATAACCGACCATCTTCCAAGCCGAACTTTTACCACTAATTCCCAAGAATATCTTTGGTTTAGTGGCACTTCCTATTTGGGAATGCCTCATCATCAAGGGTTTAGAGAGAATTTCTTGCGTGCTTTTGCTCGTTACGGTACGTCTTGGGGAAGTTCACGGAACAATAATATTCGCTTAGAAATATACGAAAAAGCGGAAATTGAACTCGCTAAATTTGCTAATTTCCCATCGGCTTTAACGGTATCTTCGGGAATGTGGGCGGGGCAATTGGTGGTTAATTTTCTTCAAAAACCTGATACCAAATTCTTCTTTGCTCCCAAAACTCACCCTGCCCTTTGGAATGGGAAAAGTCTTCAATCGGAAGATTGGAAAAAGGGTTTGAGTTATACAGCTTGGACTTCAAAAATTGCTGATAAAGTTAGAGAATGTACTGCTGAAAATATAGTTATTTGCTCCGACTCAGTTGGTTCTCCTTATGTGGAAAGATTTGATTTTCAATGGATTAATGAACTGCCAGAAGGTAAAAACATTACGATTGTTGTGGATGCTTCGCATAGTTTTGGGATTCAAACCCTTAAACACTTAATCACTCAATCATCCTATTTCCCAATCATTGTCACCGCTTCCTTGAATAAAGCAATGGGCATGACGGGTGGAGTGATTTTTTCGGATATAGAGACGCTTTCGTCTATACGTCAATCGCCCATGTTTGCGGGAGCATCGCCCATGATGCCTGCTTTGTTGGAAACCTTCATAAATTCGCTTGATTATTTTACGGAACAACAACATAAATTATCGAAAAATATTGGCTATTTTAATTCCATGATTCCTCAAAATTCTTTTCTGGATTCCATTGAAAATTATCCTGCTTATTGTACGCATCAATCAGGTGTTCATGAATATTTAAAAGAAAATGGTATTATGACGGCTTGTTTTCCTTATCCAACGGCTACCGATTTGCCAGTTACTCGTTTGGTGGTTAGTGCTTTACATTTGAAAGAAGATTTGGATAAAGTGGCGGGTTTGGTTAATAAATATCAAAAATAAAATTCTTAGAAAAATAATATTATCTCCATAACAATTATGAAAAAAATGCTTCTATTTTTCGTCTTGATTATTATTAGTTCTGTCATGTCCAACGCTCAAAAAATCAATACAGATTTCCTTCCAAAACTGATGGCTACAAAGCCCGAACAGTTTAAAGAATTGATGGATAATGCTGATAAATATCGGCTACAAATTCTTTATACTCAGATTGATAGAGATAAAAAAAATCGTCCCAAATTTATAACCTTTGGGTATCGAATTAATAACTCCGAATATTTCTATCCTGCCAGTACTGTCAAGTTTCCAGCGAGTGTGTTGGCTTTAGAAAAGATTAATAATCTAAATATCAAAGGATTAACGAAGAAAGCTGTTATGTTGACAGGAGCTGAGTATGAAAGACACACACCCGTAACGAAAGATTCTACTTCCGAAAATGGCTTGCCCTCAGTGGCTCATTACATCAAGAAAATATTGATGGTTTCGGATAATGATGCCTTTAATCGTTTATATGAATTCATTGGGCAAGAGGATTTCAATGAGACTCTTCGGAAGAAAGGATACGAAAATACTCGTATTTTTCACCGCCTACAAGTGGGTATGAACAAGGAACAAAACCGTAGAACTAATCCCATAAAATTTATGCAAGGAAATGAAATTGTCTATCAACAGCCAATGGTGATTTCTGAAAAAAATTATAGTTCTGTTACGCCAATTAGTGTTGGGAAAGGCTATGTGCAAGGTGATTCTGTGGTGAATAAGCCATTCGATTTTACAGATAGAAATTTTTATCCCTTACTTGACCAACAAGCCGTGTTGAAATCAATTCTTTTTCCGGAAGCCGTTGGACCTAAAAAACGCTTTAATCTGACCGAAGACGACTACCAATTCATGTATAAATATATGTCACAAATGCCCACGGAAAGTACCCGCCCAAGTTATAATCCTATAGAATTTTATCCAACCTATTGCAAATTTTTAATGTATGGAAGTGGCAAAAATGAAGTAGTAAACCCCAATATGAGAATCTTCAATAAAGTGGGAGATGCCTACGGTTTTTTACTGGATAATGCTTACATCGTGGACTTTGAAAAGGGCGTAGAATTTATGCTTACAACAGTTTTGCTCTGTAATAACGATCAGATTTTCAATGATGATAAATACGATTATGATACGATTGGCTTTCCGTTTATGAAGAATTTGGGGCAATTGATTTATAATTATGAACTCAATCGCCCACGGAAATACAAGGCGGATTTGAGTCGGTTTAAGATGGTTTACGATAAATAGATTTTCGACTGTCACACAACCATTTTGCTTTAATTTTCGTCATTATTTTGCAAAACTTTATATGTATTTAATCCACTCATCACTATCATAAAAACATGAAAAGGAGTACACTAATTACGATTTTCATTTTAGGATTTTTCGGTTTATGTCAAGCACAACAAACGCCTACAATTACGACTGGTCAGATTTTGGGTACTTTTTGTAAAGGAGCCGAAATATCAGTTCCATTCACCACAGCGGGTGATTTTGAGACAGGAAATACTTTTAGAGTGCAAATGAAAGTATTTTCCCAAAGTCAATGGACTGATTTAATTACAGAGGGTACAAATAGCCCTTTGAAAGCAACAATCCCAGCAAATTATGCACCATTTGGCAACTATTTAGATGCCCATTCTATCAGAGTAATTGCGTTGAAGCCTAATATTTTAGGTAAAGAAATTACAGTATCTAATCTACATATCAAACCAAATTTTTCACTCAATTCATTCACTACTACCAACATTAATCCTTATCAAGTCAGTTATCTAAGATTTCAAGGAACAAGCACTCCTTTCACAAAAGTTGTTTTTGAAGATAGTACTTCCATTCAATTGATTACCCAAATAGACCAAAACTTTGGATACGAACATCCAATCTACTTGGCTAAATCAAAGGATTATAAATTGGCTTATGCTGAAAATGTTTGTGGTCGTTTTAACGGTTCTGGCATAGCCACTTTTATTGTAAATGAAATTGGATTCAAGGCGAGTAGCATAAGCATTATTAATAACAGCATTTGCAAAGGAAGCTCTTTATTTATTTCGTACACAACAAATGGAAAATTCAAAAGTGGTAATAAGTTTAAATTAATATTCAAGCAAACAAATCAGTCGCAGGAATATGAAATTGAAGCCATTGATAAAGATGGTATTTTAGAAGCAAAACTTACGGATAATATTCCAAGTGGTTCTTCATATAACGTTCAATTAGTGGCATCTGACCCTAAAATATCTACGTTGCTATCTAATAATTTTACCGTAGTTGATAGACCATCGGCTGAAATTGTAACAGCAAGTTCCAGTATTTTTTTAGGACAAGAGATTGACGTTCAATTCAAAGTAACTGGTGTTGGACCTTGGAATATAAATCTGTCGGATGGATCTTCTGTAAACTACAACTTTACAGGCTCAACATTTCCTAATTCAGCAATTACATATAGTTCAAAATTAAGACCTTCCAAAACGCAAGACTATTCTATTACCTCATTTTCAAGTAGTTGTGGCGTTGGCAGTAAAGGAACAAGTGTAATGAATGTTGTGGTGAAGCCTTCGGTGACGATTGATACTATCCAAAAAGGAACAGAAATTTGTGCAGGAGATACCATTATTGCAAAATATACGAACAATGGAAAATTTGATAAAACGCTTCTGAGAGCCGCTTTGCGTGGAAATGCCAATTCAACGCCTGTGTTTGTTCCTGCCATTTTTGAAAATGACCTTGTGAAAGTAATCGTTCCTAAAAACTATTTTAGCCTTCTAAATACCAATAATAGTTCGCATTATTTAGGCATCGCATTTAGTAATAAT